>NZ_JBFUGW010000031.1:0-34953 GCF_056402735.1 Rhizobacter sp. P3_C12 | reverse complement strand
CGCAGGTACCGGCCGGTTGCGGTTGCGACGGCTGCGACGTGCCCGCGAAGGCGGCCGCGGCGGCGCAGGCCGGCAAGGCGCAGGCGATCCGCATCCACCGGCGCTCCTGAGCGGTTCGTAGTCCAATGGCGGCATGCGACTGGCCGCCCTCTCCGACATCCACGGCAACCTGCACGCGCTCGACGCGGTGCTGGCCGACATCGCCACCACCGGCGCCGACCTGACGGTCAACCTCGGCGACATCCTGTCCGGCCCGCTGTGGATCGGCGAAACCGCCGAGCGGCTGATGGCGCTCGGGCTGCCGACGATCCGTGGCAACCATGAGCGCCAGGTGCTGGCGCCGGATGTCGCGGCGATGGGGGCCTCCGACGCGTTTGCCGCCGAACGCCTGCTGCCGCCCCACCGGGCCTGGCTCACCGGGTTGCCGGCCACGCTGCAGCTGTCGGACGAGGTCTTCTGCTGCCACGGCACGCCCGGCAGCGACCTCGTCTACTTCCTCGAATCCGTCGACCCCGGCGGCATGCGGCCGGCTACCCTCGCCGAGGCGACTTCTCGCGCTGGCGATGCCCAGCAAGGCGTGGCGCACGGCGTGATCCTGTGCGGCCACACCCACGTGCCGCGCGGGCTGCAGCTTGCTGATGGCCGCCTCATCGTCAACCCCGGCAGCGTCGGCCTGCAGGCCTACGACGACGACCACCCGCACCCGCACGTGGTCGAGAACGGCACGCCGCACGCCCGCTATGCGCTGCTGACGCGCCGCCCCGCGGGCTGGCAGGTCGAATGGCGCGCCGTGCCCTTCGACGCCGAACCGGCCGCCCGGCTGGCGCAGCAGCACGGCCGCCCGGACTGGGCCCACGCGCTGCGAACCGGCTTCGTTGTGGAAACTGCACAGGCGAGTGCCCCGATCCGCCCCGTAACATCGCGCGCATGAATCCAATCGTCGGGTGGGGCCTCGCGGTGATCGCGGTGGCGGCAGCGTGGCAGGCGTATGGCTGGCAGGGCGTCGTGATGGCCGCATCGGTCATCGTGTTCTGGCTGCTGATCCAGTTCAGCCGCGCGCTGCGCGTGATGAAGAACGCCGGCCAAGCGCCGGTCGGCCACGTCGGCAGCACCGTGATGCTGCACTCGAAGCTGAGTGAAGGCCTGACGATGATGCAGGTGGTGACGATGACGCGCAGCCTCGGCCGCAAGGTCGACGCCCTGGCCGACACCTGGGCCTGGGCCGACGACGGCGGCAGCGAGGTCACGCTCGAATTCAAGCGCGGCAAGCTCGCCAAGTGGACGCTGGTGCGGCCTGATCCGGAGGTTCCGGCGGAGCCGCCGGCCAATCCGTAAAATCGCCTGCTCTCAGTCTGATTCTTCAGTCTGATTTCCTCAGCCAATTCCCCACACAGGAGCCTGCCATGTCGATGGCCGATCGCGACGGAAAAATCTGGATGGACGGGCAACTGGTGGACTGGCGCGACGCCAGGATCCACGTGCTCAGCCACACGCTGCACTACGGGTGCGGTGCCTTCGAGGGCGTGCGCGCCTACAAGACGGCCAAGGGCACGGCGATCTTCCGGCTGCGCGAGCACACCGAGCGGCTCTTCAACAGCGCGAAGATCCTGCGCATGAAGATCCCGTTCTCGCAGCAGGAGGTGATGGACGCGCAGCGCACCGTGGTGCGCGAGAACCAGCTCGAGAGCTGCTACCTGCGCCCGCTGACCTGGATCGGCTCCGAGAAGCTGGGTGTGAGCCCGAAGGGCAACCAGATCCACCTGATGGTCGCCGCCTGGTCCTGGGGCGCCTACCTGGGCGAAGAAGGCCTCAGGCGCGGCATCCGCGTGAAGACCAGCAGCTACACCCGCCACCACGTCAACATCACGATGACGCAGGCCAAGGCGGTCAGCAACTACACGAACTCGATCCTCGCCAACATGGAAGCCACCGAGGACGGCTACGACGAGGCGCTGCTGCTCGACGCCTCCGGCTTCGTCAGCGAAGGCGCCGGCGAGAACATCTTCGTGATCAAGAACGGCGTGGTCTACACGCCCGACCTGTCGGCCGGTGCGCTGAACGGCATCACCCGCAACACGATCTTCGCGATCTGCAACGACCTCGGCCTGAAGCTGGTCGAGAAGCGCATCACCCGCGACGAGGTCTACATCAGCGACGAGGCCTTCTTCACCGGCACCGCCGCCGAGGTGACGCCGATCCGCGAGCTCGACCGCATCGAGCTCGGCAGCGGCTCGCGCGGGCCGATCACCGAAAAGATCCAGAGCGCGTTCTTCGACATCGTGAACGGCCGCAATCCCAAATACGCCGAATGGCTGACCGCCGTCTGAGGACCCCATGAGCAGCAGCAAGCAACAGGAAGTGGTTGAAGTCACCGCGCACGACGTGCAGGGCCCCGGCGTCGTGTTCTGCCCGAACCCGAAGATGACGCTGTGGAGCACCCACCCGAAGGTGTTCATCGACGTCGCGACGACCGGCGAAGGCAAGTGCCCGTACTGCGGCACCGTGTATCGCCTGAAGGCCGGCGAAAAACTCCACACGCACTGAACGACGCGATGAACCGCGCCTTGCTGATCGCCCCGCAGTGGATCGGCGACGCGGTGATGTCGCAGCCGCTGGTCGGCCGGCTGGTGGCGCGCGGCGACGAGGTGACGGTCGCCGCGCTGCCGTGGGTCGCGCCGGTGTACCGGGCGATGGCCGGCGTGCGCGAGGTGATGGAGCTGCCGTTCGCGCACGGGCGGCTCGACTGGTCGGCGCGGCGCCGTGTCGCGGCCACGCTGCGCGGCCGCTTCGACACCGCCTACGTGCTGCCGAACTCGATCAAGTCGGCGCTGATCCCGTTCTTCGCCGGCATTGCGCAGCGCATCGGCTACCAGGGCGAAGGCCGGCCGCTGCTGCTGAACAAGCGGCTGCCGAACCCGGGCGGGCGCCCGCCGATGGTGGCGTTCTACAGCGCACTGGCGGGCGGACCGGCCGAGACCGAGCGGCCGCGCCTGCAGTTCGATGCGGCGACGCTCGAGCGCGTGACCACCGCGGCCGAGCTGGCGCCGCAGCAGTACTGGGCCTTCGCGCCGGGTGCCGAATACGGCCCGGCCAAGTGCTGGCCCGCCTCGCACTACGCCGAGCTCGCGCGTTCGCTGCATGCCGCCCACGGCCTGCCGGTCGTGCTGCTCGGCTCGGGCAAGGAAGTCGCGCTGTGCGACGAGATCGCCGGGGCCGCGCCCGGCGCCTGCCGAGTGCTTGCCGGCAAGACCACGCTGATCGACGCGATGGCACTGATCGCCGGCGCCCGCGGGGTCGTCAGCAACGATTCCGGGCTGATGCACGTCGCGGCGGCGTTCGGCATCCCGCAGGTCGCCGTGTTCGGCTCGACGAGCCCGGAGCACACGCCGCCGTTGAACCCGCGCGCGCAAGTGATCTGGCTGAAGGAGGAGCTGCAGCTCGACTGCGCCCCCTGCTTCGACCGCAGCTGCCGCTTCGGCCACACCCGCTGCCTGACCGGCGTCAGCGCGCAGCGGGTGGAAGCCGCGCTCGACGACCGGCTGCGCCTCGCCTGACACCGGCAGCCCCGCGATGCCGCCCACCGACCTGCAGCAGGACCGCTTGATGCGCGAGGCGCTGGTCGGCGCCGGCACCTCGGTCTGGGCCTGGGACATGGAGGCCGACGCGCTCGGCGGCATGGACGGCAGCGTCGCGCTGCTCGGCTACGCGGTCGGCGAGATGCTGCCCACCCAGGCCGGCTGGGACAGCGTGATCCACCCCGACGACCGGCCGCTGAACCACGCCGCCTACCTGCGCCATGCGCGCGGCGAGATCCCGGCCTACGAGAGCGAGTACCGCGCGCGCCACAAGGACGGCAGCTGGCGCTGGCTGTCCGAGCGCGGCCGCATCGTCGAGTGGTGGCCCGACGGCCGGCCGCGCCGCATGGTCGGCACGCTGAGCGACGTGACGCTGCGCCGCCAGGCGCAGGGCGAGGCGGCCGAGCGCGACGAGCGGCTGCAGCAGATCATGCGGCACGTGCCCGGCGTGCTGTACCAGTACCGGCTGTGGCCGGACGGGCGCGCCGAGATCCCGTTCGTCAGCGACCGCTGCACCGAGGTGCTGGGGCTGACGCCGCAGCAGCTGATGGGCGATGCGCTGGAGATGTTCCGCCGCATCGCGCGCAGCGACCGCGAGGAACTGATGGCCGCGGTGTCGAACTGGGCGCGCAGCAAGGCGACGCAGCGCACCGAATACCGCTACCACCACCCCGACGGCAGCCTGCGCTGGATGCAGGCGGTGTCGTCACCGCGGCGTGCGCCGGACGGCTCGATCCTGTGGCACGGCTACCTCGAGGACATCACCGAGTACCGCGAGCTCGAGAAGGCGCGCGCCGCTGCCGCGACGGCCGATGCGGCGAACCGCGCGAAGACCGAGTTCCTGTCGCGCATGAGCCACGAGCTGCGCACGCCGCTGAACGCGGTGCTCGGCTTCGCGCAGCTGCTGGAGCTCGACGAAGAGCCGCTCAGCGTGGCGCAGCGCCGGCGCGTCGGGCTGATCCGCGAATCGGGCGAGCACCTGCTGCGCATGATCGGCGACCTGCTCGACCACAGCCGCATCGAGGCCGGCCAGCTGTCGGTGGAGTCGGCCGACATCGCGCTCGGCCCGCTGCTCGGCGAATGCCTCGACATGCTGGCGCCGCAGGCCGGCGAGGCAGGCGTGACGCTGCGGCCGATCGAAGGCGCGCAGGCGCTGCAGGTGCGCGCCGACCCGACGCGGCTGCGCCAGGTGGTGCTGAACCTGCTGAGCAACGCGGTGAAGTACAACCGCGCCGGCGGCTCGGTGTGGGTGCGTGCCGAGGCCCGCGACGGCGAGGTGCTGCTGCAGGTGATCGACGACGGCATCGGCATCGCGGCCAAGGACCTGCCGCAGCTGTTCGAGCCGTTCAACCGGCTTGCGCAGGCGCGCAGCGGCATCCAGGGCACCGGCATCGGCCTCGCGATCACGCGCGCGCTGATCGTGCTGATGGGCGGGCGCATCGAGGTCGAGAGCGCGCCGGGCGTCGGGTCGACGTTCAGCGTCACGTTGCCTCGCAGCGCGTAGCCCGGAAGCCATTCCGGGTTTCGGCTGCCGCTCCCGGAATGGCTTCCGGGCTACGAACTCAGCTTGCCGACGTAGAGCACCGGCCCGGTCGGTGCGCCCGATGGCGACCCGCCCGGCGGCTCCAGCGTGACGGCGAGCGCCGACGTGCCCTGCAGCACCTGGCCGCGGCGCACCACCGTCGAGCCGCTGGCCGAGATCACGCCCAGCGAGCGCGGCGCGCCGCTCGGCGGCAGCGCCCACAGCTCGAGCGAGCGGTCGGCCTGCACGCTGACGGGGGCCAGCGGCCGCGTCACCATCGCGCGGCCATCGGCGCTGATGCTGGCGACGAAGCTGGCCGGCGTCACGGCATTCGGCTGGTCGGCCGGCGCGGCGGCCGACAGCACGACGACCACCGGCGCCTGCGCCGGCGGCGGGGTCGCGACGACGAAGGCCAGCGCCAGCGTCGCCGCGGTGGCGACGCCGCTCAGCACGCGCCAGAACGCGAGGCGCGCCCACCAGGCCTGCGACGGTGCCTCGGTGGGCCGCAGCCCGAGCCGGGTCTCGATGCGCCGCCACACGCGCGCCGGCGGCTGCACCGGGGCGAGCGTGACGGTCAGCGGCATCAACCGGTCCTGCCAGCGCTGCACCGCGCTGCGCAGCGCCGGGTGGCCGGGCAGCAGCGATTCGAAGCGCCGCCGCGCCGGGCCGCGCAGCGTGCCGGCGACGTATTCGGCGCCGAGGCGATCGGCCCGTTCAGGCCGGCTGTAGTCCATCAGGCAGCCCGCGCACGGCTGTCGCGCAGCACGGCGTTGTCGAGGCAGGCCTTCAGCGCCAGCAGCGCGCGCCGCACCCACGATTTCACGGTGCCGAGCGGCTGGCGCATCTGCTCGGCCACCTCGGCATGGCTCAGGCCGTCGTAGAACGCGAGGGCCACGCTCTGCCGCTGCGGCGCGCTCAAGCCGTCCATGCACTGCGCGAGCGCGCGGGCGTCCGAGGCGCGGCTCAGCATCTCGAGCGGCGTCGGCGCGTCGTCAGGCACATCGTCGTACACGTCCTTGTCCTCGTCGTCGTGGAACGGCGCCGGTTGCGTCTGCGGCTCGGTCTGCTTGCGGCGCAGGCTGTCGATCGCACGGTTGCGCGCGACGCTGGTCAGCCAGGTCAGCGGCTGGCTCTGTGCCGCATCGAAACTCTGCGCGGCGCGCCAGACGTTGACATACACCTCCTGCAGCACGTCTTCCGCCTGCGCCCGGTCCCGGTTGATACGCAGCACGACGGCGAACAGATGCGCGCTGGTGCGCTCGTACAGCGCCGCGAAGGCCTGGCGGTCGCCGAGCCCGCTGCGCGCCAGCAGCGCCGACAGCTCCTTGCTGCGATCACTCCATCCGGCGGGTGCTGCTGCCATGGCGCTGGAAGTCACGAGGGGGCGTGACGTGGTTCACGTGGCGGCGATTCTATGCGGGGCCTCGCGGGGCTTTACCCCGTCCGTACAATCTGCGCCCATGCAGCCTGTTCGTGAATTCGTCCTCACCCTGTCGTGCCGTGACACCAAGGGCATCGTCTACACCGTCTCGGGCCTGCTGTACCAGGCCGGCTGCAACATCCTGGATTCGCAGCAGTTCGGCGACATCGGCGAAGCGTCGGCGACCGGGCTGTTCTTCATGCGCGTGCATTTCGAGGCGCCGGCGCACCTGGCCGAGGTCGCGACGCTCGACAAGCTGTTCACCAGCGTGCGGGAGCAGTACGGCATGGACGCGACCTTCCACGACCTGTCGCGCCGGCCGCGCCTGCTGCTGATGGTGAGCCAGCACGGCCACTGCCTGAACGACCTGCTGTACCGCTGGCATTCGCAGCAGCTGAATGCCGACATCGCGGCCGTCGTGTCGAACCACCCCGATTTCGCCAGCCTCGCCGAGCGCTACCAGATCCCGTTCCACCACCTGCCGCTGCCGGCCGGCAGCAGCCCCGAGGCGAAGCGCGCGCAGGAGCAGCAGATCGAGGCGCTGATCGAGCGCGAGCAGGTCGACCTGACCGTGCTCGCGCGCTACATGCAGATCCTGAGTGCCGGCTTCTGCAGCTTCATGAAGGGCCGGGCGATCAACATCCACCACAGCTTCCTGCCGAGCTTCAAGGGCGCGAAGCCGTACTTCCAGGCGCACGACCGCGGCGTCAAGCTGATCGGCGCGACTGCGCACTACGTGACCGCCGACCTCGACGAGGGGCCGATCATCGAGCAGGACGTGGCCCGCGTCGACCATTCGCTGAGCGCGCAGGACTTCACCGCGGTCGGCCGCGATGTCGAATGCATGGTGCTGGCGCGCGCGGTGCGCTGGCATGTCGAGCACCGTGTGCTGCTGAACGGTCAGAAGACCGTCGTCTTCCGATAAGGAACCCCGCCGATGGCCCGTCCCAAACCGCCCGCTGCCGCGCTGCTGTCCTCGGCCGACGACACCGAGCAGCAGTTCTACGAGGCGCTGCAGCGCGGCGACATCGAGAAGCTGATGGCGGTCTGGTCGGACGACGACGACATCACCTGCGTGCACCCGGGCGGGCCGCGGGTGGTCGGGCCGGCGGCGATCCGCGCCGCGTTCGAGTCGATGTTCTCGAACGGCACGATCGATGCGCACCCCGAGAAGGTGCGGCGGCTGGAGAGCGAATCGACGTCGGTGCACAGCGTGCTCGAGCGGGTGCAGGTGATGACCAACGAGGGCCCGCAGGCGGCCTGGGTCGTCGCGACCAACGTGTACGTGAAGACGGCGCTCGGCTGGCGCATGGTCGCGCACCATGCGAGCCCCGGCTCCGTCGGCGAGGTGCAGGAGGTCGGCGAAGCGCCGGCAACACTGCACTGAAGGGGGCATCGATGGACTTCCTGTCCCCACGCTGGCTCGGTGGCCGTGGTGCCGTCGGCGGCAACCTGCAGACGATCTGGCCGGCGCTGTACTCGAAGCGCTACCACGGGCCGGCGCCGGTCTACCGGCGCGAGCGCTGGTCCACGCCCGACGGCGACTTCATCGACGTGGATTTCCAGGTGGGTGCTGACGTGGCAGATGCAGCGGCCGGTGCGCCGATGCTGGTGCTGTTCCACGGCCTCGAAGGCTCTTCCGCGAGCCACTACGCGCAGGCCTTCGCGCACTGGGCGCGCGAGCGCGGCTGGCACTACGTGGTGCCGCACTTCCGCGGCTGCTCGGGCGAGATCAACCTCGCGCCGCGCGCGTACCACTCCGGCGATTTCGAGGAGATCGGCTGGGTGCTGCAGGTGCTGCGCGCGCGCCACGCCGGGCCGATCGTCGCGGTGGGCGTGTCGCTCGGCGGCAATGCGCTGCTGCGCTGGGCCGAGGAGGCGGGCGACACGGCCTCGGCGGTGGTGCGCGGGGTCTGCGCGATCTCGTCGCCGATCGACCTGGCAGCCGGCGGGCAGGCGATCGGGCGCGGCTTCAACCGGCATGTCTACACGCGCATGTTCCTGCGCACGATGATCCCGAAGGCGCTGCGCAAGTGGGAGCAGCACCCTGGCCTGTTCGACCGCGAGCGGCTGCGCGCGGCCCGTGACCTGTATGCGTTCGACAACGTCTTCACCGCGCCGCTGCACGGCTTTCGCGACACCGACGACTACTGGAAGCGCGGCTCGGCCAAGCCGCACCTGCACCGCATCCGCGTGCCGGCGCTGGTGCTGAACGCGCGCAACGACCCGTTCGTGCCGGCGCACAGCCTGCCGCGGCAGGCCGATGTCGGCCCGTTCGTCACGCTGTGGCAGCCGCACCATGGCGGGCATGTGGGATTCCCGGCGGGTGCATGGCCCGGGCATGTGATGACATTGCCGGAGCAGGTCATGGGATGGTTCGCGCCCCACGTGGCCGGCTGATTCCCCCGAAAGGAGCCGCAATGGACGAGATGGTCAAGGCTGCACTGAAGAAGTGGCCCAACGTGCCGGCCTGCGTCGGCTGGCTCGCGCTCGATGCGCGCGGCGAGTGGTACATGCGCGACGACCGCGTGCAGGCGGCGGGGGCGTTCCCGCAGGTCAAGGGCAGCGTGATCCGCCATGACAAGCTGCGCGAGTTCATCGGGCGCAATTACGAGGGCGATGTGCGCGGCCGCTGGTTCTTCCAGAACGGGCCGCAGCAGGTGTTCGTCGAACTGGAGGCGGCGCCCTGGGTGTGGCGACTGGCCGCGCAGCCGGAGGCGCCGCCGCAGCTCGAATCGCACACCGGCCGCGCGGCGCGCATGGACACCGCCTGGCTCGATGAAGCGGGGCGGCTGTACCTCGGCACCGAGCTGGGCCTGGGCCTCGTGCACACGCTCGACATGGAGACCGCGGCCGATGCCGTCGAACGCGGCTGGTGGGCGCCGCAGCCGGTCGAGCAGGCGGCCTTGCTGCGGCAGTTCGGCGTCTGCCTGAGCCCGCAGCGCCTGGAATGAGAAAGCCGGCGCGAGGCCGGCTTCGACGGGTGGGCGTGGACGTGCGTCCCGCTTGATCTACTTCACGCCGGAGGCGGCGGCCGACGCAGCCGGGGCCGCTTCGGCGGCGGAGGCGGCCGCAGCGGGTGCAGCACCGGAGGCCGGCGCGGCCGCGGGTTCGGCGAACTTGGCGCCGCCCTTGTTGGCCATGTAGACGACGGCGCGGCCGATCTCGACATCGCTGAAGTCGCCGCCGCCCTGCGGGCCCATCGCGCCCTTGCCCTTCAGCGCGTGGGTCAGCAGCACGTCGTAGCCCTGCGGGATGCGCGGCGCCCAGGCGGCGGTGTCGCCGAACTTCGGCGCACCGGCGACGCCGGCGGTGTGGCAGGCGGTGCACTGGGCGGCGAAGACCTGCTCGCCGTTCTTCAGCGAGGCGGGATCGGACAGGTCCTTGACCTCGTAGCCGGCGATCGGCTGGATGCGCTTGGCAACGGCCTCGGCCTTCAGGCCATCGCTGCCGGCGGCGGGCTGGTGATCGGCCTCGACGTAGCTGACCAGCAGGATGATGGCGATGATCGGGATCACGAAGGCGAAGAACACCGCGAGGATCAGCTGCTTGGGCGTCTTGATCGGACCCTCGTGCGGGGCGTCGTGTTCGGGAGTGCTGTGGGCGTCGCTCATGGAGTTCCTCGAGGCGTATCCGTTGGCTGGCGGTACTGGCAAAACCGCGGGATTATAGAGGCCGCCCCCCGGCGCGCCACCGGGCTCACCCGGGGTCGGTGGCGGTCACTGTAGAATCCCGCACTTCGCGCCCGTAGCTCAATGGATAGAGTACTGCCCTCCGAAGGCAGGGGTTGCTGGTTCGATCCCAGCCGGGCGCACCATCTCCGCACCCCGCAGCACCATCGGTCCACTTCACGGAAGAACGATCCCCATGCGCGCTGCAGCGGTGAGCGACGATGCACACAAGGCGTGCCGCAACTGCGGCGAGACACTGCGCGGTGCCTGGTGCCACGCCTGCGGCCAGAGCGGTCACCTGCACCGCTCGCTGCTGCACCTGGGCGAGGAGGTCCTGCACGGCCTGCTGCACTTCGAGGCCAAGGGCTGGCGCACGCTGCCGCTGCTGGTGGCGCGGCCCGGCCTGCTGACGCGCCGCTTCATCGACGGCCAGCGCGTGCGCCATGTGTCGCCGCTGGCGCTCTTCCTGTTCACGGTGTTCCTGATGTTCTTCGTGGTGTCCCTCGGACCCAAGGGAACGCCGGACCGTCTCGCAGGCGCCGCATCCGAGCGGGCCGACCTGCTGGCCGAGGTGAAGGAGGCCGATGCGGCGGTCGCCAAGGCCGAGCAGGAACTCGCCCGGATCCGGGCGCGGGGTGAAGACCTCACCGATGCACTCGCCGAACTGGCCGAAGCCCGCCAGGAGGCGCGCACGCAAGGTGCCGCCCTGCAGGCCTTCGACGCTTCGCCGAGGGCGGCTGCCGCGCCGGCATCGAGCCCGGTCGACGGAAAGCGCCGCACCCAGGTGAACACCGGCAACGCGAAGCTCGATGCGGCGATCCGCCACGCCATCGACAACCCGGAACTGGCGCTCTACAAGCTCAAGGGCACGGCCTACAAGTTCTCATTCCTGCTGGTGCCGATCTCGCTGCCGTTCCTGTGGCTGATGTTCTTCTGGCGCCGCGGGATCGCGATGTACGACCATGCCGTCTTCTCGCTCTACTCGCTGACCTTCATGTCGCTGCTGGTGACGGTCGCGGCGCTGCTGTACGGCACGCCTGCGCAGGGCTTCGTCGCGCCGCTGCTGATCCTCGTGCCGCCGGTGCACATGGCCGTGCACCTGCGCGAAGCCTATGGCCTGACCTGGTCGTCGACCCTGTGGCGCACCGGCGTGCTGCTGTGCGTGTGCCTGGTGGCCCTGCTGCTGTTCCTGGCCGCGATCCTCGCGCTGTCGATGGCCTGATCGCCTGCTCGCGAGTTCACCCCTGCACCTGCCTCCCATGCTTCGCACCCTGACCCTCGCCACCCTCTGCGCCACCTTCCTCGCCGGCTGCTCGGTGATGAGCAAGGACGATTGCCTGAAGGCCGACTGGCGCGAGCTCGGCCGCCGCGATGCATCGCAAGGCCTGACGATCGAGCGCTTCGCCGCGCGTGCCGACGCCTGCCGCAAGAACGACATCGGCGCCGACCGCACCGCCTATGCCGCCGGCCATGCCGACGGGCAGCGCGCCTACTGCACCGGCGAACTCGGCGAGAACGATGCGACGCTCGGCAAGGTGTCGGCGCCGCTGTGCGCGCCGGTGCCGGTCGGCAACGCCTACCGGACCGGCTACGAGATGGGCTTGATCAGCTTCTGCACCGCGCGCAGCGGCTACGAGTTCGCGCGGCTCGGCGGCACCTACCGCAACACCTGCCCGGCGGATCTCGCGGGGCCGTTCAACGCCGGCCTGCGCATGGGCACCGAACTGCGCGAGCTGAACAACCGCCTCGACGGCATCCTGCGCGATGCGACCGAGCAGCGGAGGGTTCTGGCCGACGACAAGTCGAGCGCCGACCAGCGCGACACCGCCCGGCGGCAGCTGCGCCAGCTGGATGCCGACGAGGCTGCGACGCGCCGCCTCATCCGCCAGGCCGAGCTGTCGGCGCTGTCGCTCTGAGCGCCGCCACGCCGCGCTGAGCTGTCGCCCTCAGCCCACGACGTCGCTGACGAGCAGCGCCGTGCGCGCCGCCGAGGTCGCCAGCGGATGGCGCGGCTCTTCGGGCAGCTCGGCGGTCTGCTCCCAGATCGTGTTCGCCAGCACGGCCGCCGGGCTGCCGTGCGGGACGTGGCGCGGCCGCACCATCAGCACCTCGACCGGCGCGGTCCAGCGCGGCTGGGCGCACAGCAACTCGCCGGCCCGCAGTTCGTGGCTCACCATCGACTCGTAGACCATGCCGAGCCCGAGCCCCTGGGCCACCAGCGCGTGCAAGCCGGACATGCTCTGTGCGACGCCGGCCACGCGCAGGTGGGGCAGCGTGCGCTCGCGCGCCAGGCCCCGGTTCAGGAAGCTCGCCAGCGGATGCGCATCCGCATAGTCGACGACCGGCACCGGCCGCTGCGGCGTGCCCGGCAGCTCGAACAGCGGCCGGCCGCCGCGCGCGCCCACCACCGGCATCAGGCGGTCGCGCGCGACCAGCTTGGCCTGGAACAACTCCGGGGCGAGGTCGACCGCCGCATGCGGATCCTGGGCCACCACCCACAGCAGCGAGCGGCCCGACAGCAGCGAGGCGCGCGCGTGGCGCTCGTCGTGGCCGATGATGCGCAACGCCGTGTCGGGGCAGCGGCTGCGGATGCGCCCGAGCAGCCGCGGCAGCAGGCCCGCCTCGAGGCCGTCGGCGACGGCGATCGTCACGGCATGGGGGTGGTGGTGGATGCGCAAGGGATCCGGTCCTTGCGCGGCGTCGAGCATCGACTGCAGCCCGATCGCCAGCGGTGCGAAGCGGCGCCCCGCTGCCGTCAGCAGCAGCGGCTGTGCCAGGCGATCGAACAGCGGCGCACCGACCCACTGCTCCAGCGCCTGGATGCGCCGCGACAGCCCCGACTGCGACACGCCCAGGCGCTGCGCCGCGTGCGTGAAGCTGCCGCAGTCGATCACCGCCTGGAAATCATCGAGCCATCGGACGTCCATCGGCATCGCTGCGTCCTCGGCCGCTGTGCGTCGTCGGAACCGGGAACATCCGGGTGTCGGGGTGCGTGTGGCGCCAGACCGTTTCGCCGTCGACGAACAGCCGCGATTCGCCGGTCTTCAGCGGCGACCACGGCTCGTCGACCGTGAGTGGCGCGGTCGCGATGACGACCATGCGGTCGTCGCGCCGGTTCAGCACGCCCAGGTCGAGCGACACGTCGCAATCGACCAGGCGGGCGGTCGGAAACGGGTGGCGGCGCTCCAGCACCACCAGCCGGCTGGAGCAGTGCGCGTACAAGCCCTGGCCGTTGGACAGCAGGATGTTGAAGTTGCCGTGCCGCGCAATCGATGCCGACAGCTCGGCCACGCACGGCGCCATCTCGAGCCAGCCCGGCGGTTGCGGCCGGTCGCCGAAGCGCTCGCGCAGCTGCTGCAGCATCCAGCAGAAGGCCTTCTCGCTGTCGGTGCTGCCCATCGGCAGGAAGGGCCCGCGCAGCGGCGGGTGGAAATCGCGCAGGTCGCCGTTGGTCGCGAAGATCCAGGACTGGCCGCCCCACTCGCGCTGGAACGGGTGGCTGTTCGACAGCATCGGCTCGCCCTGCGTGGCCTTGCGCAGGTGGGCCAGCACGATCTTCGACTTGATCGGGTAGCGGCTGACGAATTCGGCCAGCGGCGAATCGCAGGCCGGCTGGTCGTCGAGAAAGATGCGGCAGCCGGATCGCTCGTAGAACGCGATGCCCCAGCCGTCGGCATGGTCGCCGGTGCGGCCACCGCGTTGCGCGAAGCCGGTGAACGAGAAAGTGATCGCGGCATTCGCGCTGGAGCTCATCCCGAGTAGCTGGCACATGGCAGATCTGGTGTTCAATACGCGCCATGCTGTCCTCCAATTGAGGAGAAATGACGAAGTTCGATGCGATCGCCCGCGAGTTGCGCGAGCACAGGCACCACCTCTCGATGCTGTGCGTCGCGGCGTTGCTGGCGGCGTGCGCCTCGGGCCCGCCGAAATCGTCGTCTCGCGACGGACCCGAAGCGAAGCCGCCGCCCGACCTCGCGCGCGTGCCCGATGCGCAGCCGCAGGTCGAGCCGATCCGCCCGGGCGGGCCGAACAAGCCCTACGAGGTGCTCGGCAAGGACTACACGCCGCAGCGCGACGACAGCCCGTTGACCGAGAAGGGCCTGGCCTCGTGGTACGGCCGCAAGTTCCACGGCAGGCGCACCGCGAGCGGCGAGGTCTACAACATGTACGCGATGACGGCCGCGCACAAGACGATGCCGATCCCGAGCTATGCCCGCGTGCGCAACCCGGCCAACGGGCGCGAGGTGGTCGTGCGCGTCAACGACCGCGGCCCGTTCCACCCGGGCCGCGTGATCGACCTGAGCTACACCGCGGCGCTGAAGCTCGGCGTGCTGAACGGCGTCGCGCCGGTCGAGGTCGAGCGCATCACGTTCGAGCAGATCCGCGCCGGGTCGTGGCGGCGCGACGGGGGCGCGACGGAGCTGGCTGCCGTGTCGACCCCCTTGCCGGTGCCGGTCGCCGCCGTGCCGATGCCCGAGCTGCCTGCCGCATCGGCCCCCGATGCGCCGGTCGACCCGAAACCCAGCCGCGCCTTCACGACCGCGGCACAAGGCTTCTGGGTGCAGCTCGGCGCGTTCAAGCAGCGCGATGGCGCCGAGGAGTTCCAGCGCCGCGTGTCCGGCGAACTCGACTGGCTGGCGCCCTTGCTCGCGGTGTTCAGCGAGCCGTCGATCTTCCGGTTGCAGGCCGGGCCCTACCCGAGCCGTGGCGAGGCGCAGGACGCTGCAGCCCGCATCCGCGAGGCGCTGAAGCTGGTGCCGTTGATCGTCGAACGCCGCTGAACGGGCCCGTCGGCCTCAACGTCCGCCGGTCACGTCGAGCAGGCTGCCGGTGGTGTAGCTCGCCGCATCGGAGATCAGCCAGGCGATCGCGCGCCCCACTTCGTCGGCCGTGCCGGCACGCTGCATCGGCACCTGCGGCGCCAGCTGCTGCACCCGGTCGGGCTGTCCGCCGGAGGCGTGGATGTCGGTCTCGATGATCCCCGGCCGCACCGCGTTCACGCGGATGCCTTCGGCGGCCACCTCGCGCGCCAGGCCGATCGTGAAGGTGTCGATCGCGCCCTTCGCGGCGGCATAGTCGACGTACTGCCCCGGGCCCCCCAGCCGCGCCGCGGCCGACGACAGGTTGACGATCGCGCCGCCCGGCCCGCCGTGGCGTGTCGACAGCCGCTTCACCGCCTCGCGCGCGCACAGGAAGCTGCCGAACACGTTGATCGCGAACATGCGCTGCAGGCGCGCGCCGTCGATCTGCTCGACGCGGGTCGCCCGGTCGACGACACCGGCGTTGTTGACCAGGCCGTGCAGCGGCGCCACCTTGCCAGCGCGCCCTGCGGCATCGACCTGCGCGAACATCGAGATCACCTGCGCCTCGACCGACACGTCGGCCTGCACCGCGATCGCACGCCGGCCGAGCGCGAGCACGCGGTCGACCACCGACTGCGCCGCGGCCGCATCGCGGGTGTAGTTCACCACCACGTCGAAACCGAGCTCCGCGCAGCACACGGCCGCCGCGGCGCCGATGCCACGGCTGCCGCCGGTCACCAGCACCGTGCGGCCGGCCGCATCACTCGTCATCGCCGCCACCGTCGCCGCTGCTGTCGTCATCGCCTGCATCCTCCTTGCGCTTGGCCTTCGCGTCGAGCGTGGCCTGCAGTTCCGCCACGCCCTTCATGAAGGTGGCGGTGTCGACCGGCTTCGCGACGCGCAGCGCCGGCGGGAACAGGTGGCTCATGTAGAGCTCGCTGCCCAGGCGGTCGCCGCCCTGCCAGTTGAACCACAGGCTGAGCGCGGTGCCGACCAGCGCCATCGCGACCGCCGCCTGCCGCACGCGGCGGTGCCGGTAGGGCTCGACCGCCAGCATGTGGAAGTACAGCAGCGTGGCGCCCACCGCATAGCCGAGCACGAACCGGAAGTCGCTCAGCCACGGCCACGACAGCGAGAACGACAGCAGCTGCGTCGCGCCGCTGATCAGCTCCCACGCCAGCACCGCGATCAGCACCACGCGCAGGTGCCAGCCGAAATGCCCCTGGCGCGTGAACAGCTTGGACAGCAGCGTCCACACGCCGCACCAGCCGAGCAGCCCGACGATGGCCGAGATCGCGCTGCTGCCGAGCGCGCGCACGAAGCCGTCGGGATCGGTGTCGAGGTAGATGTTGAACACCTGCATCGCCCCGACCAGCACCAGCAGCAGCGCGAGCAGCGGCAGGCCCTGCGCGAGCGAACGCGTCGGGTCCAGCCGCAGCTCGGGGGCGAGCGCATGCTCGGCCAGGCGCAGCCGCAGGTGCACGCGGCCGATCGTGATCGCGAGCGGCGCATCGCCGACCGCGCCGCGCGCGCCGGCCTCCACCCGCTGCGTGCCGAGCAGCGCGCCGTTGATCGTCTCGCCCACCTGCACGAACGCGCCGGACTCGTCGCGGTCGATCAGCAGGTGGTGCGGCGCGACGTGCGGGTCGTCGAGCACCAGGTCGTTGTCGAGCGCGCGCCCGACCCGCAGCGGCCACTGCGGCACCGCCACGCCGTGGCGCGGCGTGCCGTCGCGCTCCAGCACTTCGATCAGCGCGACGGCACCCATGCGTAGGCCTCCAGGTAGTGCTGTGCGAGTTTCATCGCGTTCGGATAACTGACGCCCTGGGCGTCGAAGCGGCCCTGCACGCCGGATTTGGGTTCGTCGAGCGTGGCGACCAGCACCGACACGTCGTACAGCTTCGGCAGTTTCTTGTAGGCGCGCACGCAGACCACGGCACGCAGCGGCAGGCCGCCCCGGTCGATGAAATCCTCATGGCACTGCGGGCGCGTCTGCTGGTCGGGGCGGCGGCGGTCGAAGTGCTCGTTGCGGAAGCTCTGCGCATACCGCGCCGAGAAGCGCAGCGTGCCGAGCTTGCGGCCGTCGTAGCTCTCGTGTCGCACCGAGACCGCGCCGGTCGTGAACTCGCCCATGAAGATGCGGGTGTCCATCACGCAGTCGGAGCGCTCGAAATCGAGCCCGCCGGTGCGCGACGGCTCGCTGCTGCCCCAGCAGCGCATGAAGCGGTCGGGCGGCACCGGCACCTGGTAGCGCGGGTGCGTCGCGAGCTTCCAGCCCTGCGCGATGAAGCGGTCGGTCAGCAGCTGCTGGTGCGCCATCATCTGCTCGGTCAGCACCGGCCAGGCCGGCAGCGCGAGCGGGGCGGCGTCGCGCCCGCGGGCCAGCAGCGCGCTCGCGAAGGTGGCCGGCACCAGGAAGCTGACCTGCTCGCCGTCGACGCGCCGCGCGACATTGACGCCGATCACGCGGCCCTCCTGGTCGAGCGCGGGGCCGCCGCTCATGCCGCCGCTCAGCGAGCCGGCGAAGAAGATCTGCGGGTAGAACGAGCGCTCGACGAGGCCGTTGTAGTTGCCCTCGATCACCGCGAAGCCGACGTCCAGCGGGTTGCCGAGCGAGTACATGCGCTCGCCCTGCGCGAGCTTCTGCCCCTCGGGCCGGAACGGCAAGGCATCGAAGGTGGCGGCGGCCTTGGCATCGGCCATCTTCAGCAGCGCCAGGTCGTGCAGCACGTCGAGCATCAGGATCTTCACCGGCGCCTCGCGGCCGTCGGCGGTGACCGACACCAGGTCGTGGCGCTCGGGCTGCAGCGCGGCCTCGGCGACGACGTGGAAGTTGGTGATCATGTGGCCCTGGGTCGACACCAGGAAGCCGGAGCCCACCGAGGTCTGGCTCGCCTGGCCCTTCAGCACGGTGCGGATCTGCACCAGCTGCGAGCGGGCCTGCTCGTAGACCTTGCGGGCCGACAGCGACACCGGCGCGGAGGCCGGCGGGTCGGGGGGAGCGGCTTTCTGGGGCGCGGTCTGTGCGATCGCGCTGCCGGACGCGGCCAGCCACAACGCGCAGACAAGGGCCGGCAGCCCGGTGCGGAGTGATCTCATCGAAACGATTCTACGGGGGCCCCGTAGCCCGGATGCCAATCCGGGTTCGATGGTCACGAAGCCCGGATTGGCATCCGGGCTACGAACTCAATGGCACTCGATCGTGCCGGGCGTGCACGCGATCGCGTTGCTCTGCAGGTCGAGCCCGTCGCCGGTGCGGCCGTACAGCGCGAGCATCTTGTAGCCCGTCGCCGACAGCGCGGTGGCGCCGTTGGTGACGGCGACGGCCGCCGAGGTCGCGCCCGGGCGCAGCCGGAAATCGGCGATGCGGCCGCTGCCGCCCTGGCCGCATTGCGCACGGTCGCTGCAGACCGAACCGCTGCCGAGGCCGAGCGTGCCGTGGCTGAAGGTCCATGCGAGGTTCAGCGTGGTGCCGGCGTTGGCATCGAGCGCGAGGTCGAGCACCGCCTGCCGGCCGGCGCTGGTCAGGTCGGTCCACGGCAGGTTCGGCATCGCGGCCCAGACCGGCGGCACGCCTTCGACGTCGACCTCGAAGCTGCTGCGCCCCGAGACCGCGAACGGCACGCTGCAGGCGTCGTCGCTGAAGGTGTTGACGGTGACGGTGCGGCCGCCGCGGAAGAAGTTGCGCACCACCACGTCGCCCGCATCGCCATCCGGCAGCGCGACCCAGGTGTCGTCGGCATTGCGCAGCGCGCCCACCGCCGGGTCCAGGCTGCGCGTGTTGCCGAACGCGTTCTGCTGCCACAGCGACAGCCGCGGCACGTCGGCGCCGAAGCGCTTGTAGTACGCGATGGTCACGAGCGCCTGGTCGGCATTGCGCTGCACCACCTGTGCGCACTGCAGTCCGCTGACGGCCTGGATGTCGAACGCGATCGCGCGCGAGTAGCTGACGACCGGCGTCTCGCCGTCGATGCGCACGTCGCGCTGCGCCTTCGCCGAGGCATGCAGCTGCACCGGGTCGACATCGCCGAGGAACTTCCACGCACCGCCCTCGCGCGTGACGCCCATGCCGCTGCCCACCGGCTGCACGCCGCCGGCCTGGTCCTGCAGCACGAAGCTGACGCGGCACACCGGCTGCGCACCGTCGAGGTCGCAGCGGCCGAGCGTCGGGCTCAGCAGCCGCGAGCCGAACATCTCCTGCGACGCGAACATCTCGCACAGGCCGGCGGCCACCGCGCTCGCGCCGCTCAGCGGGTCACCGCCGTCGGTGCTCATGCGCGCGCCGCTCGCGAGCTGCGACGCGAGGCCGCTGCTGCAGGCGGGGGCGCTGGCCAGCGCCTGCGTCATGCTCGCGAACAGCGTCTCGAGCCCGCCGAGCGACAGCTCGCCCGCGCCGTTGGCCACGGTCACCGTGCCGAGCGTCGAGCCCTGTTCGAGGTAGAGGTTGCCGCTGCCCAGGCGCGGCGTGATCTGCACGAAGGCCTTGTCGTCGACGCCGGTGGTCACGCCGACGGCGTCGAGCACCTTGTCGTAGCCGCTGCGCGAGCCGGCCGACAGCGCGCCGGTGATGAAGTCGAAGTTCGCTGCGACGTTGCCGCTGAGCACGCCCGACAGGCCGGCCCGCAGCTGGGTCTGCGCGCCGGCGACGGCATTTGCATCGAGCACGCTGCTGCTGCCGGCCATCAGCTCGACCGGCGACTGGCCGGCGGCCAGCAGCACGGTGGCGCTGGTCAGCGGCGTCACGTTGGCGGTGCCGGGGCCTTGCGCGACCGAGTACAGGCATTGGTAGTTCGCGCCGGCGTAGCCGCAGGCCTCGATGCGGAACGGCGCCTTGCCCGTGAGCTCGGGCACCGTGAAGCTGCCGTCGGCCGCGACCGCGATGTCCTGCGCGACGAGCACGCCGTCGGCGTCCAGGATGCGCAGCGTGCCGCCGGTGATCGGCGCACCGACCGCGACCGAGCCGCTGAGCTGCGTGGTCGGGGTGACGTTCACCGGCGCGGCGTTCTGCGACGACGGCGAGCCGCCGCAGGCGACCAGTGCGAGCACGGCCAGGACGGAGAGTGCGAAACGGGGGGATCCGAGGTTCATGGCGCTCCTTCGCGACCGGCAATACCGCACGGCGCCATCCCGGAAGCGGTTTCCGGCGGCCCGTGGTGAGCAGTCTTCGGCGTGGGCGCAACCGCCTTGAGCCGGGGCTTCCCGCGTGAACGTGACTTCGTGACGCGGCGGCGCCTACGCAGCAACCCTCACAGCCCAACCAGGCATCGGGGCTAAAGTTGTCGCTTCCTCGGACCCCCGGATCTCGCACCATGCAACGTCGTGACATCCTCCTGCGCAGCGCCGCCGCCGGCGCCGTGGCCGCCTTTCCTGCGCTGCTGCACGCGCAGGCGCTCGACAAGCCGAAGCTGACCATCGCGGTCGGCGGCAAGAACCTGCTGTACTACCTGCCGCTGACGATCGCCGAGAGCCTCGGCTACTTCAAGGCCGAGGGGCTGGAGGTGACGATCGCCGACTTCGCCGGCGGCTCGCGCGCGCTGCAGGCAGTGGTGGGCGGCAGCGCCGACGTGGTGTCGGGCGCGTTCGAGCACACGCTGAACATGCAGGTCAAGGGCCAGCGCATGCGCGCCTTCGCGCTGCAGGGCCGGGCGCCGCAGATCGTGCTCGGCGTCAATCCGAAGACGATGCCCGCCTTCAAGGGCATCGCCGACCTGAAGGGCAGGAAGATCGGCGTCACCGCGCCCGGTTCGTCGACCAACGTGCTCGCGAACTTCGTGCTCGCGAAGGCGGGCTTGAAGCCGAGCGACGTGTCGATCATCGGCGTGGGGGCCGGCAGCGGCGCGGTCGCGGCCATGCGCTCCGGCCAGATCGACGCGATGAGCAACCTCGACCCGGTGATCACGCTGCTGCAGCGCAGCGGCGACCTGAAGATCGTCACCGACACCCGCATCGTCGCCGAGGCCGACAAGGTGTTCGGCGGCCCGATGCCGGCCGGCTGCCTGTACGCGCCGCAGACCTTCATCGACAAGAACCCGCTCGCGACGCAGGCGCTGGCGAACGCGCTGGTGCGGGCCGACAAGTGGATCCAGGCAGCAGGCCCTGGCGAGATCATCAAGGCGGTGCCCGAGAGCTACCTGCTGGGCGACCGCGCGGTCTACGTCGACGCCTTCCTCGCCGCGAAGGGCGCGCTGTCGGTGGACGGGTTGATGCCAGAGGCCGGCCCCGAGACCGCGCGGCGCGCGCTGGCCAGCATCGACCCGGAGATCGCCGCGGCGAAGCTGGACCTGCAGGCGGTCTACACGAACGAGTTCGTGAAGAAGGCCAACGCGAAGTACCCGAAGGCATGAGCGGGGATGCCGCACTGCAGTTCGACGGCGTCAGCTGCACCTTCATTTCACGCGACGATCCGGGCCAGCGCTACACCGCGGTGCGCGATGTCTCGCTGACCGTCGGCGCCGGCGAGTTCGTCTCGGTGGTCGGGCCGACTGGCTGCGGCAAGAGCACGCTGCTGAACATGGCGGCCGGGCTGCTGACGCCGAGCAGCGGCACGGTGCATGTCTTCGGGCGTCCGCTGGCGGGCTTGAACACGCGGGCCGGCTACCTGTTCCAGGCCGAGAGCCTGATGCCGTGGCGCACCGCGCTGCGCAACGTGATGGCCGGGCTCGAGTTCCGCGGCGTCGCCGATGCGAAGGCACAGGCCGGCGAGTGGCTGCGCCGCGTCGGCCTGGGCGGCTTCGGCGACCGCTACCCGCACCAGCTGTCGGGCGGCATGCGCAAGCGCGTGAGCCTCGCGCAGACGCTCGCGCTCGACCCCGACATCATCCTGATGGACGAGCCGTTCTCGGCGCTCGACATCCAGACCCGCCAGCTGATGGAGAACGAGGTGCTGGCGCTGTGGGCCGCGAAGAAGAAGGCGGTGCTGTTCATCACGCACGACCTCGACGAAGCGATCGCGATGAGCGACCGCGTGGTGTGCCTGAGCGCCGGGCCGGGCTCGCACCCGATCGGCGAGTTCCGCATCGACCTCGAGCGGCCGCGCGACGTGGCCGAGGTGCGCACGGCGCCCCGCTTCGTCGAGTTGCACCAGGCGATCTGGTCGGTGCTGCGCGACGAGGTGGTCAAGGGTTACCAACAACAACTGGCCGCCTAGCCCATGTGGAAGTACCTCAAGCCCCGCCCGGGCAACCTGCGCCTGTGGCAGCTCGGCCTGCTGGTCGCGATCTTCGTGCTGTGGCACGTGCTGACCGCGCCCGGCCTGGTCCGCCCGTTCCTGTTCGAGAACGACCGGCAGGCGGCGTTCTTCTTCGGCGAGCCGCTGAAGATCTTCGCGCGCGTATGGGCCTGGTTCGTGACCGGCGCCGACATCTACCACCACCTGTGGATCACGCTGCAGGAGACGGTGCTCGCGTTCGGCATCGGCACCGCGATGGGCCTGGGTTGCGGGCTGTGGCTCGCGCTCAGCCCGATGGCGGCGGCGATCTGCGAGCCCTACATCAAGGCGCTGAACTCGATGCCGCGCGTGATCCTCGCGCCGATCTTCGCGGTGTGGTTCGGGCTGGGCGTCGCGAGCAAGGTGGCGCTGGGCATCACGCTGGTGTTCTTCATCGTCTTCTTCAACGTCTACCAGGGCGTCAAGGAAGTGAGCCCGGTGGTGCTCGCCAACGCCCGCATGCTGGGCGCGAGCCGGCGCCAGCTGCTGCGCCACGTCTACCTGCCGAGCGCCACCAGCTGGGTGTTCAGCTCGCTGCACACGAGCGTCGGGCTGGCCTTCGTCGGCGCGGTGGTGGGCGAGTACCTCGGCTCGGCCGAGGGCGTCGGCTACCTGATCCTGCAGGCCGAGGGCTCGTTCGACATCAACACCGTGATGGCCGGCATCCTGGTGCTGACGGCCTTCGCGCTGCTGCTGGACGCGGCCGTCGGCTGGGGCGAGCGGCGGCTGATGAAGTGGCAGCCGAAGACCGGCGAGACCGAGAAACTCTGAGCGGCGGTGCCGGGCGGTGAAGTCGCCGAGAATGGGGGCTTCGCCCATTTGCGGCCCACTCCGTTCAAGCCCATGTCGACTTCACGCCTGATCCCGTTGTTCGCGATGGTTGCCCTGACCGCCTGCGGCGGTGGCGGCAGCGGCAGCCCCTCGTACCCGGCTGCGCCCACCTTCCCGCCCGCGCCGGTCTCGATCCCGGCCGCGCCCACGACCGATTGCAGCGATGCCGGCAAGGCCGCCGCCGCCGCCAGCACCGCGACCAACACCGTCTGCATGCTCACCACGCACGGCGAGATCGTGCTGGAGCTGTACGCCGACAAGGCGCCGGTCACGGTCGCGAATTTCCTGCAATACGTTGCTGCCAAGCGCTACGAGAACACGCTGCTGCACCGTGTCGTCGCGGGCTACGTCGTGCAGGGCGGCGGCTTCACCGGGGACTGGACCCACATCCCGACCTACGCCCCGATCGTGCTCGAGAGCGACAAGGGCCTGAGCAACGTGAAGGGCACCATCGCGATGGCGCGCCAGGGCGGCACCAACACGACCACGGCGACCAGCGAGTTCTTCTTCAACGTGGCCGACAACCACGCCTGCCTGGACATCCGGCCGACGGCTCCGAACTGCGACCAGAACGGCTATGCGGTGTTCGGCAAGGTCATCGCCGGGCTCGACACCCTCGACAAGATCACCGCGCTGAAGGTCGACTACTTCGCCGCGCCGACCGTGCCCACCGCGACGTTCTGGGTCCAGCAGCTCAAGTAGGGTCAGCGGGCGGGTTTCAGCGACTTGGCCAGGAAGCGTTCGAGCCTGCCGTAGAAGTCCGTCTCGTTCTTCGGCGTGCAGAAGCAGTGGCCTTCGTCGAAGTAGTCGACCATCTCGATGTTGACGCCCGCACTCTCCGCTGCCGAGACGAACTTGCGCGCATGCTCGATCGGTACGCGGCGGTCCACGCTGCCGTGAGCGAGCAGCACCGGGATCTTGATTTCGCCGGCGCGCTTCAGCGGCGAGGTGGCGGCGAGTTGGTCGGCGTCCTTCACCGGATCGCCGACCAGGATGGGCATGCCGTATTGCTTGTATTCATCGGACATGTCGCTCCAGGCGAGGTCGCGCATCAGGTCGATGTCGGTGACGCCTGCGTAGCTGACGGCGCACTTGTAGACGCCGGGGCTGGCAATGGCGCCCATCAGCGCTGCGTAGCCGCCATAGCTGCCACCGTAGATGCACACGCGTGCAGGATCGATCAGCTTCTGTTCGGCAGCCCACCGGACCGAGTCGGTGAGGTCGTCCTGCATCGCGAGGCCCCATTGCTTGAACCCCGCCCGGAACAGGTTGCCGCCGTACCCCGTACTACCGCGGAATTCCGGCTGGATCACCCGGTAGCCGCGCGACGCGAGGAACTGCGCTTCGGCCGCCCAGCTCACGTCGGCCCCTCGCACCCAAGGTCCGCCGTGGACCAGCACCACGGCCGGTAGCGGGTCGGTGGCTGACGTGCCGGCCGGGCTCGTGACATAGACCGGAATGATGAGGCCGTCGCGCATCTTCACCCGCTGGAAGCTGCGCGTGCCTTGGGTCGATTCATCGATCCATGGGCGGTCCGAGGCAATTTTTTCCAACGAGTTCTTCTTGCTGTCGAACAGGAAGTATTCGCCGGGTTGGCGGTCGGAGGTCGAATGGACGACGAAGAAGCGGGTCGACTCGCAGTCGCCGCAGATGATCCGGTTGCTGCGGCCGGCCGGCAGCGCGGCGTCGAGCCCCTTCTGCAGGCGCTGCATCGCCGGATCGAACCAGACGCTGATCGGACGGTCGGCCCTGAAATGCCTGCCCAGCACGTGACCGGTTCGATGATCGCTTTCCCACGTGCCATCCACGTCGAAACCCTTAACGCTCAGCAAGGGCTCCGGGTCCAGGCGATGCGTCGCGAGGTCGAAGCGGTACAGGCCGCGGGTGTTGGTCTTGACGCCTCCCGAGACCAGCAACTCGCCGGAGCCGTCGACGATCTCCGGACTGAAGCCATTGCCTTCATTGGTGTAGGTGTCGAACTCGGCCACCTGCTCCCATTGATCCGTCTTCGGATTGCGCCAGTGCACGCTCGTCTTGCCATTTCCCTGTGCCGTCACGACACGAGGCTGGCCCTGCCGATCGAGTGTCCAGTCCCGCACGCCCTCCGGCGCGCCCTGGCTGAGGTTGGTCAGCTTCATCGTGACCGTGTCCATGCGCGCCAGCTGGATGTTGGCCAGCACCCCCGCCTTGCCCCAGACATAGTGCTTGAGGAAGACGTCGTTACTGCCGTCATGGGCCGGCGAGTGCGTGGTCCAGCCCCACGGCAGCGTCCGGGACTTGACGAGCGCATGGTCCTGCGTCGTGCTGCGGGCCGACACCAGCTGGTTGTACCCGCTACCGTCGTGGTTGACGGCAAACACGCCGTAGCCACCCTGCCGGATCTCCGCACCGGGATCGGCCGCTTCGTATACCAGCCGGTCGTCGTTGACCCAGAAGGCGTCCTCGACGTTCGCGTCCGTGTAGTCCGCCACCACGTGGACCTGCCCGACCGGATCGAGGTCCATCACGCCGAGCCGCCAGCGCCCGGTCGGGCCGGTCAGGATCAGCGCCAGCCGCCGTCCGGACGGCGAGATCCGCACGCTCTGGATGTCCGGCCACTTGGTGAACTGCTCCACCGGCAGCAGGCCCGAAGCCGCCTTCGCCGGTTCAGCCGCCTGCAGCGCCGCGCCGACGCACAGTCCGCCCAGCGCCACGCCCAGGGCGCGCACGCCCTTCCTCCACATTGCACGCATGCGTGCCCTCCCGATGGTGTCGTGAAGCGGCTGTCGTCGCCGCGAAGCGGGCGATGTTACGACCACTTACCCCGGGAGCGCAGCGTTCATTTGGCGGTCGGCATCACGAATTCGGCACCGCGTGCAATGCTCGACGGCCAGCGCTGCATCACGCTCTTCTGCTTGGTATAGAAGCGCACGCCCTCTTCGCCGTAGGCGTGCATGTCGCCGAACAGGCTCTTCTTCCAGCCGCCGAAACCGTGCCAGGCCATCGGCACCGGGATCGGCACGTTGATGCCGACCATGCCGACCTGCACGCGCCGCGCGAACTCGCGCGCGACGTTGCCGTCGCTCGTGAAGCAGGCGACGCCGTTGCCGAACTCGTGCGCGTTGACGAGCGCCAGCGCCGCCGCGAAATCCGGCACCCGCACGACGGCCAGCACCGGGCCGAAGATCTCCTCGCGGTAGATGCGCATCTGCGGCGTCACGTGGTCGAACAGCGTGCCGCCGATCCAGAAGCCGCCGTCGTGACCGGGCACGCGCAGGCCGCGGCCGTCGACCACCAGCTGCGCGCCTTCCTGCACGCCGATGTCGATGTAGCCGCTGATGCGCTTGAGTGCTTCAGCGGTGACGATCGGGCCCATCTCGGCATCGAGCTCCATGCCGTTCTTCACCTTCAGCGTCTTCGCGCGCGCGGCCACCGCGTCGACCAATCGATCGGCGATGTCGCCCACCACCACCGCGACGCTGATCGCCATGCAGCGCTCGCCGGCCGAGCCGTAGCCGGCGCCGATCAGCGCGTCGACCGCCTGGTCGAGGTCGGCATCGGGCATCACCACCATGTGGTTCTTCGCGCCGCCCAGCGCCTGCACCCGCTTGCCGTGGTGCGCGCCGGTCTCGTAGATGTACTGCGCGATCGGCGTCGAGCCGACGAAGCTGAGCGCCTTCACGTCGGGGTGCGTCAGCAGCGCGTCCACCACCACCTTGTCGCCCTGCACGACGTTGAACACGCCGTCGGGCAGGCCGGCCTGCTTCAGCAGCTCGGCCATGAACAGCGAGGCCGACGGGTCGCGCTCGCTCGGCTTCAGGATGAAGCTGTTGCCCGCGGCGATCGCCACCGGGAACATCCAGCAGGGCACCATGCACGGGAAATTGAACGGCGTGATGCCGGCCACCACGCCCAGCGGTTGGCGCAGCGTCCAGTTGTCGATGCCGGTCGAGACCTGGTCGGTGAAGTCGCCCTTCAGCAGCTGCGGGATGCCGCAGGCGAACTCGATGATGTCGATGCCGCGCGAGACCTCGCCCTGCGCATCGGTGAACACCTTGCCGTGCTCGGCGGTGATCATCGCGGCCAGCGTGTCGCGGTGCTGGTTCATCAGCTCGAGGAACTTGAACATCACGCGCGCGCGGCGGATCGGCGGCGTCTGCGCCCAGCCGTCGAACGCGGCCTGCGCGGCGGCCACCGCGGCGTTCACGTCGTCCGCGCTGCCCAGCACCACCTGCCGCGCGACCGCGCCGGTTGCAGGGTTGAAGACCGCCTGGCGGCGCCCGCTGCGGCCCGCGACCGGCGCGCCCTGGATGAAGTGGCCGACCTCGGCGGTGGCGGTGAACGGATCGTGGGCGCCCATGGCGTGGTCTCCTGGAGCTGTGGGGGTACCGATTCAGTCTAGGAGTCGGGTGGCCGCTTGCCAATGCGATCACGGTGACTTCATTGTTCGATAATCTGAACAATGACGACCATGGACCAACGCATCGACCTGCTCTGGCCGCAGGTGCACACGCTGACGCTGCTGGGCCAGCTGGCGAGCTTCACGCAGGTGGCGCAGCGGCTCGGGCTGTCGAAGGCGGCGGTCAGCCAGCGCATCACCGAGCTGGAGCGCGCGGTCGGCCAGCCGCTGGTGCAGCGCACGACGCGCTCGGTGCGGCTGACCGATGCGGGGCGGCGGCTGGTCGAGCAGACCGGCGAGGCCTTCGAGCTGATCGCGCGCAGCGTGGTCGAGGCGCGCGACCAGGCCGCACAGCCGCGCGGGCTGGTGCGCATCACCGCGCCGGTGGCGCTCGGGCGGCAGCATGTGGCGCCGCACCTCGAGGCCTTCGTGCGCGCGCATCCCGACATCCGCGTCGAGCTCGACCTGTCGGACCGGCTGGTCACGCTGGCCCACGAGGGCTTCGACCTGGCGGTGCGCCACACCAGCGCGCCGCCGGAGAACCACGTGGCCTGGAAGCTCTGCGCGTCGCGCGCGCTGCTGGTGGCGACGCGCGCCTACCTGAAGCGCCAGGGCACGCCGAAGACGCCGGCGGATCTCGCCGGCCATGCCTGCCTGACCTACCTGCGGCCGGGCCCGGCGCTGTGGCAGTTCGAGCGCGATGCGCTGGGCGACGAGCCCGAGCCG
The DNA here is from genome assembly GCF_056402735.1 of Rhizobacter sp. P3_C12. NCBI lineage: Bacteria > Pseudomonadati > Pseudomonadota > Betaproteobacteria > Burkholderiales > Sphaerotilaceae > Rhizobacter > Rhizobacter sp. P3_C12. The sequence goes on along the minus strand of NZ_JBFUGW010000031.1, from coordinate 6,821 downwards.
CAGCGGCTGAGCGTCGTCGCGCAGGGGCCGCTGCGGGCCGGCAACAGCGAGGTGCTGCGCGACGCGGCGCTGGCCGGCCTCGGCATCGCGCTGGTGCCGGATTTCAGCGCGGCGGCGGCGCTGCGGGCCGGCAAGCTGCGCGAGGTGCTGCCGCAGTGGCGGCCGGTCGGCTTCTTCGGCGATGCGGTCTACGCGATGCGGCCGTGGAGCCCGAACACGCCGAAGGCGGTGCAGGCGCTGGTCGCGCACCTGCGCGCGGCGCTGGCCGGCGGTTTCGGCGAAGGCTCGCTACAGTCGCCATCTGACTTGCCGGAGGGAAACCATGCTGCGCCCTGACATCACCATCGAAGGATTCCACGACCGCCAGGCGGGCTTCGCGCCCGACCGCTTCGGCGTGCAGATCACCGCCATCGCCGAAGGACACCTCGATTCGCAGATGCAGGTGCAGCCGTGGATGCTGGCGCCGAACGGCTTCCTGCACGCCGCCAGCGTGATCATGCTGGCCGACACCAGCGCCGGCTACGCGACCATCGCGCACCTGCCCGAGGGGGCGAAGAACTTCACGACCATCGAGCTGAAGAGCAACTTCTTCAGCACCGCGAAGGAAGGGCTGGTGCGCTGCGAAGCCCGCGCCGACCACCTCGGCCGCTCGACGCAGGTCTGGTCGGCCACCGTCTTCAGCCCGCAGGGCAAGAAGATGGCGCTGTTCCGCTGCACGCAGATCATCCTGACCTGAGCCTAAAAAAAAGCCCACCCGGTAAGGGGTGGGCTGGAAGTCCTCAAGAGAGAGGACGTCGTTGGGATCGTTGCGGTCGGTCGCCTGTTGTTCTGGTGAGGGCCCCGGCTCAGTGCAATCGTTGGTATCGCGTGGTTTGGATTTCAAACCCGTGTGACAGCATGGGTGCACTGTAGGAGGACGAAAACGTTTGGGCCATCCCCAAAACGGGGGAAGCGACCGAAGCGATGTCGAATTCCCAACAAAAGTTCGCATGCGTTTTCACGCGTTCGCATCGCGAATGACGCGGTGGCGCGACGTGCACATCGCGCAGCGCGACAATCCGCCGATGCACCCGCCCTCCCACCGCCGTCCGCCCGCGCGCACGCATGCGCCCGCCCCTCCGCTGAGCGAGTCGGAGATCGACGAGCTGCAGGCCCGCCTCGATGCGGTGCCGGCACCGCTCGACCCGCTGGACGCCAGCATGGTCGACGGCTTCCTGTGCGGCGTGCTGGTGCAGCCGGTGCGGGTGCCGGCGCAGCGCTGGCTGCCGTTGCTGACCGACGTCGACGGCCGCCCGCTGCCGGCGAACTTCGATGCCCGCCGCCTGCACGAGCTGGCGCAGCGCCGCCATGCCGAGTTGAACGACGCGATCACGCGCCGCCAGTGGTTCGATCCGTGGGTGTTCGAACTCGACGACGGCTCGGACGAAGACGACGCGAGCATCGAGGCGGTGCTGCCCTGGGTGGCCGGCTTCGCGACCGCGATGGAGGCCTTCCCCGAGCTGATGAACGGCGACGCGCAGGCGCTGACCGAACCGCTCGCGCTGCTGTACCGCCACCTCGATCCCGAGGACCTGGAGGATGCCGACGACCTGCTCGAGGAGATCGAGTCGCTGGAGCCGCCGGCCGACCTGAGCGAGGCCGTCGAAGGGCTGGTGCGCGCGACGCTGCTGCTGGCCGATGTCGGGCGGCCGCTGCAAGTGCAGCAGGCGCCTCGCCCGCCACAGCGGCCGCCGCACCGCCCGCGGCGCTAGCTAGCTTCTCTCGAACCAGCGCCGGGCGTGCAGCCCCAGCCCGGTCGCCACGCTGGCGAACCGGTCGCCGCGCACCGCGCGCGCCTGCGGGAACTCCGCCGCGATCTGCTGCGCCAGCAGCCGCAGCCCGGTCGAGCCGCCGGTGAAGTACAGCGCATCGACCTGCTCCGGCCGCAGCCCGGCCTGCAGCACCGTCTCGCGCGCCGCGCCGACGATGCGCGCGATGTCGCCCTCGATCGCCTGCACCGCCTCGCGCTCGGTCAGCAGCACCTCCAGCCGCCGCTCGACGTGCGACAGGTCGATCACCGTGTCGCCCCCTTCGGCGACGCTGATCTTCGCGGCCTCCGCGCGCGACGCCAGCTCGTGCCCCAGCCGCTCGTTCACCACCGTCATCAGCCGCTGGTGGTGCAGCGGGTTGCCGTAGAAGCCGCGCATGCTGCGCAGCTCGGCCACGCGCTGCGGGCTGTACACCGAGTTGATCAGGTGCCAGGTCGCGAGGTCGAAGTACACGCCGGTCGGCACCTCGCGCGCCGGTGCGCCGGCCACGCTCGGGCCCATCGCGCCGTAGCCGAACTCGCGCAGGATGCTGGCCAGCTCGACGCGGCGGTCGAAATCGGTGCCGGCGATGTGCACGCCGTGGTTGGCGAGGATGTCGTCCTTGCGCTCCAGCCGGGGCGCGCGCTCGGGGCCGACGCGCACCAGCGAGAAGTCCGAGGTGCCGCCGCCGATGTCGGCCACCAGCACCAGCTGCTCGCGGTCGACACCGCTCTCGAAATCGAAGGCCGCGGCGATCGGCTCGTACTGGAAGTGCACCTCGTCGAAGCCGACCAGGGCCGCGGCCGAGGCGAGCGTGGCCTGGGCCTGCGCATCGCGCACCGGGTCGTCGTCGACGAAGAACACCGGCCGGCCCAGCACCGCGCGGTGGATCGGCGACTGCGCCTCGGTCTCGGCCAGCGTCTTCAGGTGCTTCAGGTAGCCGGCGATGATGTCGAGGTACTTCACGCCGCGCCCGCCGCCGACGTCGGTGGTCTGCTCGGCCAGGCTGCTGCCGAGGATGCTCTTCATCGAGCGCATCAGCCGGCCGTCGAGCCCGTCGACGTAGGCGGCCAGCGCCGCCCGGCCGAACGCGCGCGGCGGGCCGTTGGTCTCGGCGCCTTCGACGAAGTAGAAGACGGCGGTCGGCATCGTGCGCTGGCCGGGCTCGAGCTCGACCAGGCGCATCGCGCCGCCGGATCGGTCCGGGGTGGATCCATCGGGAATCGCGATGGCCGAATTGGACGTGCCGAAATCGATGGCGCAATACATGATGGCGGCGAAGGGCACAACGGATGGGGGGCGCGGATTGTAGGGCACACTGCCGCGCGATGAGCCCGACCCGTGCCCCGCCCGCCGACCTGCCCGCGCTGCTCGCGCGCATCGCGCTGCGCGAGCGCGCCGCCTTCGAGCCGCTGTACCGCGCCACCTGCGCGCATCTGTTGGGCGTCGCGTTCCGTATCTTGAACGACAGGGACCGCGCCGAAGAGGTGCTCCAGGAGGCGTTCATGAATGTCTGGCACAACGCGGCGAGCTACCGGCCCGACGTGGCGGCCCCGATGACCTGGCTGATCAACATCGTGCGCAACAAGGCGATCGATGCGCTGCGCTCGGGCAAGACCGAGCGGGCCTCGACCACCGCGCTCGACGACGAGGCGATGGCCGTCGCCGGCGACCCCGCGCTGGAGCCGCAGCGGCTGCTGGACGACGGGCTGACCAAGGCGCGCATCGACGGCTGCATGGCGGCGCTGAACGCGTCGCAGCGGCAGGCGCTGGCGCTCGCGTACTACCGCGGCATGGTGCACACCGACATCGCGCTGGCGCTGAACGCGCCGGTCGGCACCGCCAAGGCCTGGGTGCGGCGCGGCCTCGACAAGCTGAAGGATTGCCTGGTCGCGGCGGGGGTCGGCGCATGAACTACCTGCAGCCCGAGCGCCTGGACCGGCTGGCGCGCGAGTACGTGCTGGGCACGCTGACCGGCGGCGCGCGGCGCCGCTTCGAGCGCGTGCTGGCCGCGAGCCCGGCGGCATCGCTGGCGGTCGGCGCGTGGCAGCAGCGCTTCTCGGTGCTCGCGGCCAGCGTGCCGCCGATGCAGCCGCGCGAGGCAGCGTGGCTGCAGCTCGAGCGCCGGCTGTTCCCGGCGGCGCCGAAGGCCTCCGCGGGCTTCGGGGCGTGGCTGTCGAACCTGCTGTCCGCGCGCTCGCTCGGCGGCGCGCTGGCCGGCGTGCTGCTGTGCCTGGCGGTGCTGCGGCTGCAGCCGGGACTGATCGGGCTGCAGCCGCCGTCCGAATCGCTGCCGCAAAGCTATGTCGGCCTGCTCAGTGATGGCGAAGGCCGCCCGGCGGTGCTCGCGAGCTCGCTGCGCCACGGCCGGCAGCTCAGCGTGAAGCTGCTGCAGCCGGTGGCGGTGCCGGCCGGCCGCGTCGCGCAGCTGTGGGCGCTGCCGCGCGACGGCGGCGAGCCCTTCCCGCTCGGCGTGGTGCCCGACCGTGGCAGCGCGGTGCTGGCGCTCCCGGACAGCTCCGAGAAGCTCTTCTTCAACGTGACACGGCTCGCGGTCACGCTGGAGGTGGCGCCGGCGCTGGCCGGTGCGGCGCCGGCGGGACCGTTCGTGCTGATCGGCCCGTGCGTGAAGCTCTGGTAGCAATTTCTTTCAATCGCGGATGCGTCCGTCGGCACATTCCGCTCCGTAAGTGCCTGCATGACATCGACAACGGTGTCTGCCAACCAACCTGAATGAAGGACCTGAAGATCATGAACACGACATTCGCCCGCCTGCTGACCCTCTCGACGCTCGCCCTGGCCCTGGGCAGCGCCTTCGCTGCCGACAGCGCGCCGCCGGCCCCGACCCCCGCCGCAGCGGCGGCTGACAAGCTGGGCGCCGCGCGCGCGCAGATCGCCGCGAAGAACTGGGCCGGCGCCATCGACGAGCTGAAGAAGGTCAACGACACCGGCAGCGCCGACTGGAACAACCTGATGGGCTACAGCCTGCGCAAGGCGAAGACGCCCGACCTGGCCGCCTCGGAGAAGTTCTACGACACCGCGCTGCGCATCGACCCGAAGCACAAGGGCACGCTGGAGTACTCCGGCGAGCTGTTCCTGATGAAGGGCGACCTGCCGAACGCCGAGCAGCGCCTGGCCGCACTGAACAAGGTCTGCGGCGCCGGCTGCGACGAGACGGTCGAGCTGAAGAAGTCGATCGAGCGCTACAAGGCGGCCGGCAACAAGTACGTCTCGGCCAACTGGTAACTCGACCCGATCAGGCGGCCGCCATCCGCGTGGCGCCTGCCTGCGGCACCCCGCCGCAGAACCCGAAGTCGAGCGCCGGCCGCACGCCGCTCATCAGCTCGGCGAGCGCGCGGCCCGATCCGGCGCCGTGCGTCCAGCCCAGCGTGCCGTGCCCGGCGTTGATCCACAGGTTGGCGAGCTTGCCGCTGCGCCCGATGTACGGCACGTTGGTCGGCGTGCTGGGCCGCAGGCCGGTCCAGAAGTTCGGCTCGGTGGTGTCGGCGACGCCCGGGAACACCTCTTCGTAGCGGTCGATCAGCGCCTGGCAGCGCACGCGCGAGGTCGCGCTGTCGAGGCTGGTGTCGTAGCCGGCCATCTCGGCCGTGCCGGCGATGCGCACGTGGTCGCCGAGCCGGCTGATCGCGATCTTGCGCGAATCGTCGAGCAGGCTCGCGACGCTGGCGGCCTCGGGCCGCTTCAGCTTCAGCGTCGCCGAGTAGCCCTTGGCGGGGTAGATGTTCAGGTAGATGCCGAGCGGCCGCAGCAGCGGCGCGGTGAAGCTGCCCATCGCGGCGACGAAGGTGTCGGCCGTCAGCGTGCGCGGCTCGCCGGTCTGCATATCGCGCAGCCGCACCGATTGCACCGCGCCGCCCGCCGCATCGATGCCGGCGATGTCGTGCTCGTACAGGAAGCTCGCGCCGCGCTGCTGGCACAGCTGCGCCAGCTTCTGCGTGAAGACGCGGGCGTCGCCTGATTCGTCGCTGGGCGTGAAGGTGCCGCCCGCGATGCCGTTCGCGAAGCCCTGCAGCGCCGGCTCGACCTTCAGCACCTCGTCGCGCGACAGCACGCGGCGGTCGACGCCGTGGTGGCGCATCAGCTCGGCGCCGGCCGCGCCCTCGTCGAACTCCTTCTGCGTCGAGAAGAAGTGCAGGATGCCGCGCTCCAGCCGGTCGTACTGGATGCCGGTCTGCGCGACCAGCGCCTTCAGCGACTCGTGGCTGTAGCGGCCCAGCGCCACCAACTGCGCCACGTTGCGCTCGAACGCGGCGTCGTTGCACTGCAGCAGGAAGCTCAGGCCCCAGCGCCACTGGTGCGGGTCGAGCTTGGGGCGGAACAGCAGCGGCGCGTCGTCGCGCGCCAGCCACTTCAGCACCTTCAGCGGCGCGCCGGCATTGGCCCACGGCTCGCAGAAGCTGACCGAGATCTGCGCGCCGTTGGCGAAGCTGGTCTCCAGCGCCGCATCTTTCTGGCGGTCGACCACGGTGACCTCGTGGCCCTGCTCCAGCAGGTACCAGGCGGTGCTCACGCCGATGATCCCGGCTCCCAACACGACGACTTTCATTGAAGCTCCTTCAGATCGGGCGCCACAACAGCTGGGCCGCCACGCAGAACATCACCACCGCGACGCTGGCATCGATCGCCCGCCACACCGCCGGGCGCTGCAGCCAGCGCGAGGCTGCTGCGGCACCATAGCCGAGCGTCACAAACCACATCAGCGACGCAAGACCCGCACCGACCGCGAACGCGAAGCGGCCGTCGCCCGGCTGTTGCGCACCGACCGTGCCGAGCAGCAGCACCGTGTCGAGGTAGACATGCGGGTTCAGGTAGGTCATCGCCAGCGCGGTGGCCATCGTGGCGCCCAGGCCACTGGCACCGGCGCGCGCCTGCAGGCCGGCATCGACGCCGCGCCAGGCCTGGCGCGCCGAGCGCAGGCCGTACAAAAACAGGAAGGCCGCACCACCGTAGCGCAGCACCTGCAGCAGCAGCGGCATCGACTGCACCGCGGCACCGAGCCCGAACACGCCCAGC
>NZ_JBFUGW010000030.1:0-36948 GCF_056402735.1 Rhizobacter sp. P3_C12 | reverse complement strand
CCGCGGGCCTGCGCGAGCGCGGCCTGTGGGTGCCGGCGATCCGGCCGCCGACGGTGCCGGCGGGCAGCGCGCGGCTGCGCATCACCTTGTCGGCGGCGCACACCGAGGCCGAGGTCGACCGGCTGCTGGATGCATTGCACGAGATCGCCGCGAGGCGTACAACAACCTGAGCTTTCACCCCCTGAAGGAGACCCCCATGACCGCACACACGACCGCACACGACACCGACCCCATCGTCATCGTGTCCGCTGCCCGCACACCCATCGGCGGCCTGCTGGGTGATTTCAGCGCGCTGGCCGGCCATCAGCTGGGCGCCATCGCGATCAAGGCGGCCGTCGAGCGCGCCGGCATCACCGGCGACGCCGTCAACGAGGTGCTGATGGGCAACTGCCTGATGGCCGGCCAGGGCCAGGCGCCGGCGCGCCAGGCGGCGCTCGGGGCCGGGCTGCCGCAGTCGGCCGGCGCGGTGACGCTGTCGAAGATGTGCGGCTCGGGCATGCGCGCGATGATGTTCGCGCACGACATGCTGAAGGCCGAGAGCGTCGACGTGATGGTGGCCGGCGGCATGGAGAGCATGACGAATGCGCCGCACCTGATGTTCGCGCGCAAGGGCGTGCGCTACGGCGCGGCCCAGATGTTCGACCACATGGCGATCGACGGGCTGGAGGATGCCTACGACCGCGGCCGCGCGATGGGCGTGTTCGCCGAGGAGTGCGTGGCCAAGTACCAGTTCAGCCGCGAGGCGCAGGATGCGTTCGCGATCGCGTCGACGCAGCGCAGCAAGCAGGCCAACGAAGACGGCAGCTTCGACTGGGAGATCGCGCCGGTGACGGTGGCCGGCAAGGGCGGCGACACGGTGGTGAAGTTCGACGAGCAGCCGTTCAAGGCCAAGCTCGACAAGATCCCGACGCTGAAGCCGGCGTTCAAGAAAGACGGCACGATCACCGCGGCGAATGCGTCGAGCATCTCCGATGGCGCCGCGGCGCTGGTGCTGATGCGCGAGAGCACCGCGAAGCGGCTCGGCAGCACGGTGCTGGCCCGCATCCATGCGCATGCGGTGCATGCGCAGGCGCCGAACTGGTTCACGACCGCGCCGATCGGCGCGATCGAGAAGGTGCTGAAGAAGACCGGCTGGGCCGCGAAGGAGGTCGACCTGTGGGAGGTCAACGAAGCCTTCGCCGCGGTGACGATGGCGGCGATGCACGAGTTCAAGCTGCCGCACGAGATCGTCAACGTGCACGGCGGCGCGTGCGCACTGGGCCACCCGATCGGCGCGAGCGGCGCGCGCATCGTCGTCACGCTGCTGGGCGCGCTGCGCAAGCGCGGGCTGAAGCGCGGCGTCGCGGCGCTGTGCATCGGCGGCGGCGAGGCGACGGCCATGGCGGTGGAGCTGGTCTGACGCGCCGATGAACATCCTCATCATCGGCGCCTCGCGCGGCATCGGCCTCGAATTCGTCCGCCAGTACCGCGAGGCCGGCGCACGCGTCACCGCCACTGCGCGCGACGATGCCGGCATTGCGCGCCTGCAGCAGCTCGGCGCCGAGGCCTTCGCGCTCGACGTGACCGACACCGCGAGCGCCTCGGGCCTGGCCTGGCGCATCGACGGGCAGGCCTTCGATGTCGTCGTCGTCAATGCCGGCGTGCTCGGGCCGCAGCTGGCGGCGCCGCAGACGCCGAGCGCGGACGACTTCGATGCGGTGATGCACACCAACGTGCTCGGTGCGATGCGCATCCTGCCGCAGGTGATGGAATCGCTCGCGCCCGGCGCGAAGCTCGCGGTGCTGTCGTCGCGCATGGGCTCGATCGGGCTGCGCAGCTCGGGCAGCAGCTGGCTGTACCGCGCGTCGAAGGCGGCGCTCAATTCGGTGCTGAAGGACATGTCGTTCACGCTCGCCGGCCGCGCGACCTGCGTCGCCTTCCACCCGGGCTGGGTGCGCACCGACATGGGCGGTTCGTCGGCCGACATCAGCGTCGAGCAGAGCGTGGCCGACATGCGGCGCACGCTGGCCGCGCTGCAGCCGTCGGAGAACGGCAGCTTCCTGAACCACGACCACCAGCCGCTGGCCTGGTGACACTGACAAGAACGAGGAGACACCCCATGCTGACCGAAGACCACCGCGCGGTGCAGGACGCCGTGCGCGCCTACGTGCAGGACCGCATCGCCCCGCAGGCCGCCCGCTGGGACAAGGAGCACCATTTCCCGAAGGACGAGCTGCGTGGCCTGGCCGAGCTCGGCTGCTACGGCGTGGCGGTGCCCACCGAGTGGGACGGCGCCGGGCTCGACTACCTGAGCCTGTCGCTGATCCTCGAGGAGATCGCGGCCGGCGACGGCGCCACGTCGACCATCGTCAGCGTCAACAACTGCCCGGTGTGCTCGATCCTGATGGCCTGGGGCGACGAGGCGCAGAAGGCGCTGTGGCTGAAGCCGCTGGCGCGCGGCGAGATGCTCGGTGCGTTCTGCCTGACCGAGCCGCACGTCGGCTCGCAGGCCGACGGGCTGAAGACGAGCGCGGTGCGCGACGGCGAGCACTACGTGCTCAATGGCGTCAAGCAGTTCATCACCAGCGGCCAGCACGGCGACGTGGCGATCGTGATGGCGGTCACCGACAAGGCGGCCGGCAAGAAGGGCATCAGCGCGTTCATCGTGCCGACCTCGACGCCGGGCTACGTGGTGGCGCGGCTGGAGGACAAGATGGGCCAGCACGCGAGCGACACCGCGCAGATCCTGTTCGAGAACTGCCGCATCCCGGCGGCGAACCGGCTGGGCGAGGAAGGGCAGGGGCTGAAGATCGCGCTGTCGGGGCTGGAGGGCGGGCGCATCGGCATCGGCTCGCAGGCGGTGGGCATGGCGCGCGCGGCCTTCGAGGCGGCGCTGCGCTACGCGAAGGAGCGGGTCGCGTTCGGCAAGCCGATCTTCGAGCACCAGGCGCTGCAGTTCCGGCTGGCCGAGATGGCGACGCAGATCGAGGCGGCGCGGCAGCTGATCCACCACGCGGCGCGGCTGAAGGATGCCGGCCAGCCGTGCCTGAAGGAGGCCGCGATGGGCAAGCTGTTCGCGAGCGAGATGGCCGAGCGCGTGTGCAGCGAGGCGATCCAGATCCATGGCGGGTATGGGTATGTCAGCGATTTCCCGGTCGAGCGCATCTACCGCGACGTGCGGGTGTGCCAGATCTACGAGGGCACGAGCGACGTGCAGAAGATCCTGATCGGGCGGGCGCTGGCGGGGTGATGCCGGAAGACTGTCTCCGCACTGCGGAGACAGTTTCACTTGAGCGGACAACTGGCATGAACACTTCCGAACCCTTGTCGCATCGCCTCTTCACCACCGCAGGAGCCGCGGCGTGGAAGCTGACCGAATCCGATCTGCCGGACCTGCAGGCGTTCTTCGTCGCCAATCCCGACTACTTCGTCGCGGTCAACGGCATGGCACCTCGTGCCGACGAGGCCCGGCAGGAGTTCGAGGACCGGCCGCCGGTGGGAATGCCGTTCGACGATGCGTTCATCCTGGTCTTCGCTGACGACAGCGGGCGCCTGATCGCGATGGCGTCGATCACTGCCAACCTGTTGGCAGCGCGGGTGTGGCACATCGGCCTGTTCATCGTGGCCACATCACTGCATGGGTCGGGTGCCGCCGCCTTGCTGTATGCCGGGCTCGAGGCCTGGCTGAAGGCGCAAGGGGCGCTGTGGATCCGCCTCGGCGCCGTTGTCGGCAACACCAGGGCGGAGCGCTTCTGGGAGCGACAGGGCTACACCGAAGTCAGGCGCCGCGCCGGCACGCAGCTCGGTGACATCACTCACACCGTCCGGGTTCTCGTCAAGCCGCTGGGCAGCTTGGGCCTCGACGATTACCTTCGCCTCGTCCCTCGCGATCATCCCGAGTCACTGTTGCCATGAACACCCCCATCGACTTCTACTTCGACTTCTCTTCGCCGTATTCCTACATCGCCTCCGAATGGATCGAGGCCCTGGCGGCGCGCCATGGCCGCACCGTCGCGTGGAAGGCGGTGATGCTCGGCGCGGTGTTCCAGGCCGCCGAGCTGAAGAGCCCCGTCTCGCACCCGGTCAAGCGCGAGTACTCGCTGCACGACTTCGAGCGCTCGGCGCGCTTCGCCGGGGTGCCGCTCGCGATGCCGGCGAAATTCCCGATCGCCACGCAGAACGCCTCGCGTGTGTTCTGGTTTCTTCACGACAGCGATCCGGAGCGCGCCGTGGCCTGGGCCCGGCTGTGCCTGCGCGCGTACTTCACGCGCGGTGTCGACCTGGGCGATGCGGTGGCACTGGCCGGGCTGGCATCCGATCTCGGCTTCGAGGCCGGCGCGGCCGAGCGCGTCTGGACCGATCCGGTCTGGAAGGACCGCCTGCGCCAGGTCAATGACGCGGCGATCGCGGCCGGCGTGTTCGGTGCCCCGTTCTTCGTGATCGATGGCGAACCCTTCTGGGGCAACGATCGGCGCCCGCAGATCGAGCGCTGGCTGGAGAGCGGCCCGTTCTGATCAAGCTCCGGATTACGGACTGCGGATCGGCTTCTTGCGGTTGACGGCAGTGGCGCGGCTGACCTTGGTCGCCGCTTTCGTCCCCTCCGGCGGCCGCGCCATCACCCACTCATACAGCCCCTGCGCCGCCACCGACAACCCGCGGTCGCGCCGCCGCACCAGGTAGAGCTGCCTTTGCAGCCCGGGCCACGCCAGCGGCCGCGTGACCACGCCGGGCGCCTTGAAGTGGAACAGCGTCAGCCACGGCACGATGCTCACGCCCAGCCCCGCGCGCACCATGCCCATCACGGTGGCGAGCTGGTCGACCTCCAGCACCGCGTTCATCACCTGCGGATGCGTCGCGGCATCCAGGTACTGCCGCACGCTCGACGTGCGCGACAGGTGGATGAAGGGCCAGGCCGCCACGTCCTTCGGCCGCACCTCGGCCAGGCGCGCCAGCGGATGGCGCGCCGGGCACACCAGGTGGAAGTCGTCGCTGCAGAACGGCTCGGCGCGCAGCTCGGGCGTCTCGGCGCGCGTGGCCGCGAGCGCGAAATCCGCATGCCCGCTGCGCACGAGCTCGATGCACGGCTCCGACAGCACGTCGGCCACCTGCAGCTCGATGCCCGGCCAGGCCGCGCGGAACCCCGCCAGCACCGGCGGCAGCCAGCCGGCCGCGAGCGACGGCAGCAGCGCGATCGAGACCCGCCCGCGCCGCCGCGCGGCCTGGTCGCGCACGCCGGCCAGCGCGCTGTCGAACTCGTCGAGCACGCGCCGCGCCGACAGCTCGAACTCGCGGCCCTCGGCCGTCAGTTCCACCGAGCGCGTGCTGCGGTCGAACAGCCGCAGCCCGAGCGCCTCCTCCAACTGGCGGATCAACGCACTGAAGGCCGGCTGCGACAGGTGCATCGCCGCCGCGGCCCGTGTGAAGTTGCGCTGCCCCGCCAGCAGCACGAAGGCGCGCAGCTGCCGGGTCGAGACATTCATTTGCATTGCAGATCAACTCATCCGAAATTGCGAATTCCCATATTAATCGCCGCTGCCTACAGTCGGCACCATGAATCGACAACCCTTGCGCATCGGTTGCGCCGCCGGCTTCTCGGGCGACCGCACCGATGCGGCCGGCCCGGTGGTCGATGCGCTGCTCGCCGCCGGCGGCCCCGGCGTGCTGATCTTCGAGACCCTGGCCGAGCGCACGCTGGCGTTGGCGCAGCTGGCGCGCCGCGACGATCCGCTGGGCGGCTACGAGCCGCTGCTCGATGACCTGCTGCGGCCGGTGCTCGCGCGCTGCCTGGCCGGCGGCCTGCGCATCGTCAGCAACTTCGGCGCGGCCAACCCGCAGGGCGCTGCGCAGCRCATCGCGGCGCTGGCGCGCGAGCTCGGCGTGCGGGTGCCGCGCATCGCGGTGGTGTCGGGCGACGACCTCGCGGGCGATGCGCACCGCGGCCTGCTGCTCGACGCGCTGGGGCCGCAGGCGGCTGCGCTGAACATCGTCGCGGCCAACGCCTATCTCGGTGCCGAGGCGATCGCCGATGCCTTGCGCGCCGGCGCCGAGATCGTCGTCTGCGGGCGGGTCGCCGATCCGTCGCTGACCGTCGGCCCGGCGCTCGCGCACTTCGGCTGGGCGCTCGACGACTGGGACCGCATCGCCGGCGCCACGATGGCCGGGCACCTGCTCGAATGCGGCGCGCAGGTCAGCGGCGGCTATTACGCCGACCCGGGCTACAAGGACGTGCCCGGCCTCGCGACGCTCGGCTATCCGATCGCCGAGATCGATGCCGACGGTGGCTGCGTCATCACGAAGCCTGCCGGCACCGGCGGGCGCATCGACGAACACACCGTGAAGGAGCAGCTGCTCTACGAGGTGCACGACCCCTTCGCCTACCTGACGCCCGACGTCGTGGCCGACATCGGCCAGGCGCAGGTGCGGCAGCTCGGCCCCGACCGCGTGCGGCTCGACGGCGTGCGCGGCCATGCGCGGCCGGCGCAGCTGAAGGTGAACGTATGCCACGAGACCGGCTGGCTGGCCGAAGGCGAGATCTCGTACGCCGGCCCGCGGGCCGAGGCGCGCGCGCGGCTCGCGGCCGAGGTGCTGCGCGAGCGGTTGCACGGCCTGGGCACGCTGCGCGCCGACCTGATCGGCGTCAGCAGCGTGTTCGCCGACGACGCTGGCCGCTGGAACGGCAGCGCCAGTGAGCACGACGGCCGAGACGTGCGCCTGCGCGTGGCGCTGCAGCATGCAGAGCGCCGGCAGGCCGAACGCCTCGCGCGCGAGGTGACGGCGCTGTACACCTGCGGCCCGGCCGGCGGCGGCGGCGTGCGCACCGCGCTGCGCCGCCGCCTGGGCATCGCCAGTTGCCGCGTGCCGCGCGAGCGCGTCGAGGCGGGTTTCGCATTCCTGCCGAACGGAGAGGGCGCATGAGCGACGAGATGAACGTCGAGGTCCCGCTCTACCGCGCCGCGCATGCGCGCACCGGCGACAAGGGTGACCGCGCCAACATCAGCCTGATCGCCTGGCACCCGCAGCTGTGGCCGCTGCTGGTCGCGCAGATCGACGAAGACGCGGTGCGCCGCCAGTTCGCGCACCGCCACCCGGGCCGCATCGTGCGCCACCTGCTGCCGCTGCTGCACGCGATGAACTTCGTGCTCGACGACGTGCTCGACGGCGGCGTCAACGGCTCGCTGAACCTCGACGGCCACGGCAAGGCGCTGTCCTTCCTGCTGCTGGAGCTGCCGCTGCGCGTGCCGCGCACGCTGCTGCCGCTGCTCGCCGGCCCGCCGCTCGATCGCTGACGAATCCAAGAACCACACCGGAGACAAACGATGAAGATGTACCGTTCCCTGCTCGCGGCCGCGCTGGCGCTCACGGCGCTCGCCGCCGTGCCGCTGCACGCGCAGGCCCAGGCCTGGCCGGCCAAGCCGATCACCTTCGTCGTGCCGTTCGCGGCCGGCAGCGCCACCGACCAGCTGGCGCGCGCGCTCGGCCAGTCGGTCACCGTCGACACCAAGCAGGCGGTCGTCGTCGACAACAAGGCCGGCGCGAGCGGCATGCTGGCGGCGCAGAGCGTGGCGCGCGCCGCGCCCGACGGCTACACCGTGCTGATCACCACCAACACCACGCATGCGGCCAACGAGCACCTCTACAAGAAGCTGCCCTACGACCCGGTGAAGGATTTCGTGCCGGTCACCGGCCTCGGCAAGGGCGGGCAGGTGATGGTGGTGAACGCGAACTCGCCGTACAAGACGGTGGCCGACGTGATCGCCGCGGCGAAGCAGCAACCGGGCAAGCTGAGCTTCGGCAGCGGCAGCTCGTCCAGCCGCGTCGCCGGCGAGCTGTTCAAGCAGATGGCGCACGTCGACCTGCTGCATGTGCCGTACAAGAGCAACCCGCTCGCGATCACCGACCTGCTGGGCGGCCAGATCGACCTGATGATCACCGACACCTCCACCGGCGTGCCGCAGGTGAAGGCCGGCAAGCTGCGCGCGCTGGGCATTTCCACTGCGCAGCGCTCGCCACTGCTGCCCGAGGTGCCGACGATCGACGAGGCCGGCGTGAAGGGCTACGACATGGGCTACTGGTTCGCGGCCTATGTGCCGGCCGGCACGCCGGCTGCGGTGGTGCAGCGGCTGCGCGACCTGCTGGTGGTCGGCACCGGCAGCGCCGCGGCGAAGAGCTTCTTCGACGGCAGCGGCTCGGTGCCGTTCACGACCAGCTCCGACGGGCTGGCCGCCTTCCAGGCCACCGAGACCAAGAAGTGGGGCAAGGTCATCCAGGCCGCCGGCATCGAACCCGAGTGATCCGGGCACTTCGGCGCACCCACCCGCCTCCCTGCAGAGGGCGCCGCCAGAGCGCCCCGGGGCGGAGCCTTTTCAACCGACAGGAGACAACATGACACGCTTCGATTTCAAGCGGCTGGCGGCGCTCGCGCTGGTAGCCTCGCTGGGCGGCTGCGGTGGTGACGATAGCGGCACGGCCGCTCCCGCGGCCACCGTGCCACAGGTCCACCTCGCCATCACGGCCACCGAGGATGTCGCTGGCAACTGGGGCAGCGTCGGCGCCTACGAGAAGCTCAGCGGCACGCTGCGCGGCGAGGTCGATCCGAAGGACCCGCACAACGCCGTCATCCAGGACCTGGCGCTCGCGCCGGTCAATGCGCGCGGCATGGTCGAGTACCAGTCGGAGTTCGTGCTGCTCAAGCCGAAGGACATGGCGAAGGCCAGCGGCGTGCTGCGCTACGACGCGCCCAACCGCGGCAACATCCTGACGATGCCGAACCCGGCCGCGACGCCGAGCGATGCGGTGTTCTTCGAACGCGGCTACGTGCTGCTGTACGCGGCCTGGCAGGGCGACGTGCCGAAGAGCAGCGCCGCGCGGCTGACGCTCAGCGTGCCGGTGGCCGTCAACAAGGACGGCAGCAGCATCACCGGCAGCTACCGCAGCGAGTTGATCCCTGCCGCCGCGACGCCGGTGATGACGCTGCCGGGCGGCGTCTTCAACGGCACCATGATTCCCTACGCCCCGGCCAGCCTCGACAACAGCCTGCCGGGCTACTCGCTGACACGCYGCCTCAACGAGGGCGATGCCCGCGTGGCCATCCCCCCGGCCGACTGGAAGTTCGCGGATTGCGACAACGCGGCCAAGCCCTTTCCCGGCACGCCCGACGGCAGCAAGGTCTGCCTGAAAGGCGGCTTCGACCCGGCCTGGCTGTACGAGCTGGTCTACGTCGCGAAGGACCCGAAGGTGATGGGCGTCGGGCTGGCCGCGCTGCGCGACACGGTGAGCTTCCTGCGCCACCGGGCGGCCGATGCCGATGGCGTCGCCAACCCGCTGGCGGGCCGCATCACGCATGCCATCGGCCAGGGCACCTCGCAGTCGGGCAACGCGATGAAGACCTTCCTGCACCTGGGCTTCAACCAGGCGCTGGACGGCAGCAAGGTGTTCGACGGGATCTATGCGCACGTCGCCGCGCGCCAGACCAACATCAACACGCGCTTCGCGGTGCCGGGTGGCGGCGGCGCGATCCGCACCGACCACACCGCGTTCGGGCAGACGGCACCGCGCGCGCTCGACAAGGACGCGGTCGATCCGCTGACCGGCCGGCAGGGCGGGGTGATGACGCGCTGCGCGGCCAGCAACACCTGCCCGAAGTTCTTCCTCGGCCTGTCGGGCACCGAGTTCTGGCAGCTGCAGGGCTCGCCGGTGCTGACCGATGCCTGGGGCTTCCGCGACCTCGTGCAGCCGGAGAACGCCCGCATCTACTACTACGCCGCGACGCAGCATGGCGGCGCCGGCGGCACGTCGAGCATCGCGTACGCCCCGGCGAACAGCGTCTACCCCCGCGGCACGGTGGCGCACCACAGCGACACCTTCCGCGCGCTGTTCATCGCGCTCGAAGACTGGGTGGTGCGCGATGTCGCGCCGCCGGCCAGCCAGGTGCCGGCGCTGGCCGACGGCACGCTGGTGCGGCCCGAGCAGGTCGCCTTCCCGGCGATCAAGGGCGTGAGCTGGCCGGTGGCCGGCATCGCGACGGCGGTGCCGGATTTCTCGTACCGCGGCTGGTTCAATGCGTACAAGGTGCTGGACTTCGGGCCGCAGTACGTGCCGCAGGACGAGAGCGGCATCGCGACGCAGTTGCCGCCGCTGGTGGGGGTCGACTACGCGATCCTGGTGCCGCAGGTGGACCCGTCCACCGGCCTGTCGACCGCCGGCATCCGCGGCGTCGAGGTGCAGGCGCCGCTGGGCACGAGCATCGAGTTCAACTACGTGGCTGCGCCGGGGGTCGTCGACCTGACGAGCCTGACCGGCAGCTACCTGCCGTTCCATGCGACCGAGGCGGCCCGGCTGGCGGCCGGCGACGGGCGGCCTTCGCTCGAGTCGCTGTACGGCAACCAGGCCGGCTACGTGGCGGCGGTGACGGCCGCGGCGAACCGGCTGGTGGCGCAGCGCTTCCTGTTGCAGCGGGATGCGGATCTGCGCATCCAGCAGGCCACCGCGACAGCAGTGCTCCCGTAGCCCGGGTGCTAACCCGGGTTGCCACCTGGATGGCGGAAATCGCGCGGCGACTTGCCGGTCCACAGCTTGAACGCCCGCGCGAAGCTCTTGTCGTTGTCGAAGCCGACGGCCAGCGCCACCTGCTTGACCGGCCGGTCGGTGCGCAGCAGCAGCTCGCTGGCCTGGTCGCGCCGCACTTCATCCTTCAGCGCCTGCAAGCCGACGCCTTCGTCCTTCAGCTGCCGGTGCAGGCTGCGCACCGACAGGTTCAGCGCATGCGCCAGCGCGTCCGCGGTGCCGAGCCGCGCGGCATCCTGCCGCAGCAGCTCGCGCACGCGGCGCGCCAGCAGCCGGTCGCGCCGGTAGGGCAGCACGGTCAGCGGCAGCGCGCGTTGCAGCATCGTCTGCAGCGCGCGTTCGTCGCGCCGCAGCGGCATCGCCAAGTCCTGCGCGTCGAAGCTGAAGCCGGCCTGCGGCGCATCGAACCGGACTGCACCGGGGAACAGCACCGGGTACACGTCGCGGTGCGGCGGTGCGGCGAACGGGAAGCGCGCGTCGCGCAGCGCGATCCGCGAGTCGATCGCCCAGCACGCGAAGCCGTGCAGGTAGCGCAGGCTGGTGACCAGGCAGAACTCGCGCAGCGCGCCGAAGCGGCGGTGCTCGTCGAGCGTGATGGTCGCGAGCGCCCCGTCGACCGTCAGGTCGAGCACCAGGTCGTCGGTCAGCAGCCGGTGGTGCCGGCACCAGCGCTTCAAGGCCACGCCGAGCGTCGGCGACGTGATCGAGGCCCGGCACAGCATGCCGTAGCTGCCCCACGGCAGCTTGCGCGCGAACCAGCCGAGCGCTTCGTCATCGAGCTCCTGCATCGCGAAGGCGCACAGCGCCTCCATCTGCGCCGCGGTGATGCGGGCCTCGCTGCGCCGCAGTTCGGCTGGCGTGATTTGTGCCTGCTGCAGCGCGCCGCGCGGGTCGACACCGTAGCGCTCGTAGGCCAGCACCACGGCACGCACGAAGGCCATCGGCGTGGCGGCGGTGCGGCTGCCGCGCAGCGGGGCCGGTGTGGAGAGCGTGACTCGGGGCATGCCGGCAAGTCTGGCACGATTTGCAACCTGCATGGCCGCCGATGCGGTCGGTGGCTGCGTATGCTGCGCAAGCCTAGACTTCGCCCAGCGCGGCACCGGCGACCGCGCGCCCAGGAGACCTCATGCCCGCCCTCGCGTCCAAGCTCAGCCCCCGCTCGGAAGACTTCAAGGCCAATGCCGCGGCGATGCGCGCGCTGGTCGACGACCTGAACGCGAAGCTGGCGCGCATCGCGCAGGGCGGCGGCGATGGCCCCCGCGCCAAGCACCTCGCGCGCGGCAAGCTGCTGCCGCGCGATCGCGTCGAGATGCTGCTCGACCCCGACACGCCCTTCCTCGAGGTGGCGCCGCTGGCCGCGCTCGGCATGTACAACGACGACGCGCCGGGCGCCGGGCTGATCGCCGGCATCGGCCGCGTCTCGGGCGTCGACTGCATGATCGTCTGCAACGACGCGACGGTGAAGGGTGGCACCTACTACCCGATGACGGTCAAGAAGCACCTGCGCGCGCAGGAGATCGCGCAGGCCAACCGGCTGCCGTGCCTCTACCTGGTCGACAGCGGCGGCGCCAACCTGCCGAACCAGGACGAGGTCTTCCCCGACCGCGACCACTTCGGCCGCATCTTCTTCAACCAGGCGCAGATGAGCGCGCAGGGCATTCCGCAGATCGCCGTCGTGATGGGCTCGTGCACCGCCGGCGGCGCCTACGTGCCGGCGATGAGCGACGAATCGATCATCGTGAAGAACCAGGGCACGATCTTCCTGGCCGGCCCGCCGCTGGTGAAGGCGGCCATCGGCGAGGTGGTCAGCGCCGAGGACCTGGGCGGCGGCGACGTGCACACGCGCCTGTCCGGCGTGGCCGATCACCTGGCGCAGAACGACACCCATGCGCTCGCGATCGCGCGCACCGCGGTCGCGCACCTGAACTGGCGCAAGGATCCGGCGCTGCGCTGCATCGCGCCGCGCGCGCCGCTGTTCGATGCGGCCGAGCTGCACGGGGTGATTCCCACCGATGGATCAGGTAAGAGCGGGCGCAAGCCGTTCGACGTGCGCGAGATCATCGCGCGCATCGTCGACGCGAGCGAGTTCGAGGAGTTCAAGGCGCGCTACGGCACGACGCTGGTCACCGGCTTCGCGCACATCGACGGCATGCCGGTGGGCATCGTCGCGAACAACGGCGTGCTGTTCTCCGAATCGGCGCAGAAGGGCGCTCACTTCATCGAGCTGTGCTGCCAGCGCAAGATCCCGCTGGTGTTCCTGCAGAACATCACCGGCTTCATGGTGGGCCGCAAGTACGAGGCCGAGGGCATCGCCAAGCACGGCGCGAAGATGGTGACGGCGGTGTCGACCGCGCAGGTGCCCAAGTTCACGGTGATCATCGGCGGCAGCTTCGGTGCCGGCAACTACGGCATGTGCGGCCGCGCGTTCGACCCGCGGCTGCTGTGGATGTGGCCGAACGCGCGCATCTCGGTGATGGGCGGCGAGCAGGCCGCGAGCGTGCTGGCCACCGTGCGCCGCGACGGCATCGAGGCCAAGGGCGGCAGCTGGAGCGCCGAGCAGGAGGCCGCCTTCAAGCAGCCGGTGCTCGACCAGTTCGAGCAGCAGGCGCACCCGTACTACGCGAGCGCACGCCTGTGGGACGACGGCGTGATCGACCCGGCCGACACGCGCCGCGTGCTGTCGCTCGCGATCAGCGCGAGCCTGAACGCGCCGATTCCGGACGTGAAGTTCGGCGTGTTCCGGATGTGATGCACGACGATTCAACGAGGAGGAGCCTTGTGAAAATCAGCTTGATTCGAGGTCCGGCCATCGCGCTGGCCGCCCTGGAGGCTCTTGTCCTGGCCGGATGCGCGTCCGTGTCGGGCGGCTCGTCGCAGCCGCTGTTCGTGAAGGTGGAGACGCTGGACGCCGTCGCGGTCCCGGCCGCCGACTGCGTGCTGACCAACGACAAGGGCAGCTGGCGCCTGCGTGCGCCCGGCGACCTGCAGGTCAGCCGCTCGAACAAGCCGATGAAGATCGAGTGCCGGCAGGCAGGGCTGCCGCCGGGGCAATTGAGCGTCGAGTCGAGCACGCGCGCCGCGATGTTCGGCAACATCCTGCTCGGCGGCGTGATCGGTGCCGGCGTCGACTACGCCAACGGCGCCGCCTTCGAGTACCCGGGCGTCGCGGTTGTCACGATGGGCCGCACGGCCAGCCTCGACCTGTTCGCCGTGAAGGGCAGCGGCAATGCGAGCAGCCTGAATCCGCGCACGATTCCGGCCTCCACCGCGTTCGCGGCGGTGGACGATGTCGACAAGGTGCCGAACGGGCCGGCGGCTCGCGCGCGCTACCGCGAATTCCTGAGCCGCCCGCTGCCGCGTGCCTTCGCGGCCAGCCAGGACGGCCAGCACGTCGGCGTGTCCTACTCCTGGCATGGCCTGGAGCCCGGGGCACCGGCCGATCCGAACCTGCGGGCGATGGACTTCTGCCGTCGCGCGTCGAAAGGGGCGGCGTGCCGTCTCTACGCGGTCGACTCGACGGTGGTGTGGGTCGTGCCGACCGAGGCCGACAAGGTCGCGCTCTCGACGACGGCGGCGTCGACGGCCGAACCGAAGCTCAACCGCTTCGCCGCGCCCGCGGACAGCAAGTTCGCCAACCTGAGCGACGTGGCCGCGGTGCCGGTGCGCGACGACGCGCGCGGCAAGTACCTGCAGTTCCTGACCTTGCCGATGCCGCGCGCGTTCGCCGTCGCGGCCGACGGCAGCTCGCGCATGGCATCGGACAGCGTCTCGGCGATGGCCGATGTGTTGAGCGCCTGCGAGCGCGAAGGCAAGCCGTGCTGGCTCTACGCGGTCGACGACCGTGTCGTCTGGCGCACCGACCCGGCGCAGCGGGTGAGCCGCGCGAGCCAGCTCCAGGCGGCTCCTGCGACCGTGCCGATGCCGCGTGCCGCGCAGGCGACCGAGTGAACGCAGCCATGACCACCACCCTCGACATCCGGCGCGACGGCCCGGTCGCCCGCGTCTGGCTGAACCGCCCCGACGTGCGCAACGCCTTCAACGACGGCGTGATCGCCGAGCTGCGCGAGACCTTCGCCACCCTCGGCGCCGACGGCAGCCTGCGCGCCATCGTCCTCGGCGGCCACGGCAAGGCCTTCTGCGCCGGCGCCGACCTGGCGTGGATGCGTGCGATGGCCGACTACAGCTGGGAGCAGAACCGCGCCGATGCGCAGGCGCTGGCCGACATGCTGTGGGCGGTGTACAGCTGCCCGGTGCCGGTGGTCGGCCGCATCCACGGCGACTGCTATGCCGGCGGTGTCGGCCTGGCCGCGGTGTGTGACGTGCTGGTGGCGTCCGACGCGGCGACCTTCTGCCTCAGCGAAGCGAAGCTCGGCCTGCTGCCGGCCACCATCAGCCCGTACGTGATCCGCGCGCTCGGCGAGCAGGCGTCGCGCCGCTACCTGGTGACGGCCGAGCGCTTCAGCGCGGCACAGGCCCAGTCGCTCGGCTTCGTGCACGAGGTCTGCGCCGCCGACGCGCTGGACGCCAAGGTCGACGAGATCGTGGCCGCCCTGGTCGCCAACGGGCCGATGGCGGCGCGTGCCTGCAAGCGGCTGGTGCAGGACATCGCCGGCCAGCCGATCAGCGCGGCGCTGCGCGAAGACACCGCGCGCCGCATCGCCGACATCCGCGCCAGCGACGAAGGCCGCGAAGGCGTGCAGGCCTTCCTGGGCAAGCGCAAGCCGTCGTGGCTGGCATGAGGAAGCGATCGATGAAGACAGCGTGGAAAGCCTTTGCCCTGTGCCTCGCGCTCATGGCGCAGGGCGCCTCGGCGCAGCAGGCCGAGGAGGTCGTGCCGTCGAAGGACCTGCGCGAGGAGATGCAGCACATCGGCGTGACCGTGAAGGACCTGTACGGCCGCCAGGAGACGCGGCAGATCCCGGTCGTGATCTTCCGGCCGCGCGGCGACGGGCCGTTCCCGCTCGCCATCATGAACCACGGGCGCGCGACGACGGACAAGCGCGCGCAGCAGGGCATCCAGCGCTTCGAGCACGTCTCGCGCTACCTGGTCAGCAAGGGCTTCGCGGTGCTGCTGCCCACGCGCGTCGGCTACGCCGAGACGTATGGCGACTTCGATCCCGAGGCGAACGGCGACTGCAACTCGCTGCGCGTGGACGCCTCGGCGAAGGCCGCGTCCGACCAGGTGCTGGCGACGCTCGCGTTCGCGAAGACGCTGCCCTACATCGACACCTCGCGCTGGCTGGTGATGGGCCAGTCGGTGGGCGGCTTCACGAGCATCGCGACCGTCTCGCGGCAACCGGCCGGCCTGGTCGGGGGCATCAACTTCTCCGGCGGCACCGGCGGCAACCCCGAGCTGCGCCCCGGCAATCCGTGCAGCCCGGCGCGCGTCGCCTCGCTGTGGAAGGAGCAGGCCGCCACGGCCAGCGCGCCGATGCTGTGGCTGTACTGGGAGAACGACCTGTTCTTCGGGGCCGCGGTGCCGCGCATGTGGCACGAGGCCTTCACCGCCGGCGGCGGCAAGGCCGAGTTCCACCAGCTGCCGGCCGTGGGCAGCAACGGCCACGGCGCGATCAACTTCGACATGAACCACTGGGTGCCGCTGGTCGAGGCCTGGCTCGCGAAGCTCGGCTTCGACAAGCCGGGCACGATCGCGCGCCCGCCGGCCAGCGGCTTCGCGGCGATCGGTGACGCAGACAAGGTGCCGATGACCGGGGCGGGGCGCGAGGCGCGCTATGCCCGCTTCCTCGAATCCAAGCCGCCGCGCGCGATCGCGATCGGTGCCGATGGGGCAAACGGCATCGCATCGGGCGACTGGGCGATCGGGCGCGCGCTGGGCTTCTGCCAGAAGCGCCGCGGCGAGCCCTGCAAGCTGTACGCCGTCGACAACGACGTGGTGTGGACGCCCTGAACCCGGAGACAACGATGTTCACGAAGATCCTGATCGCCAACCGTGGCGAGATCGCCTGCCGCGTCGCGGCCACCGCACGCCGGCTCGGCATTCGCACGGTGGCGGTGCATTCCGACGCGGACGCCGGCGCGCAGCACGTGCTCGCCTGCGACGAGGCGGTGCTGATCGGCGGCCCGGCGCCGAAGGAAAGCTACCTGCGCGGCGACCGCATCATCGAGGCCGCGCGCGCCACCGGCGCGCAGGCCATCCACCCCGGCTACGGCTTCCTCAGCGAGAACGAGGACTTCGCGCAGGCCTGCGCCGAGGCCGGGCTGGTCTTCATCGGCCCGCCGCCGTCGGCCATCCAGGCGATGGGGCTGAAGGCCGAGTCGAAGCGGCTGATGGCCGAGGCCGGCGTGCCGCTGGTGCCCGGCTACCACGGTGCCGACCAGGACCCGCAGCTGCTGCAGCGCGAGGCCGACCGCATCGGCTACCCGGTGCTGATCAAGGCGAGCGCCGGCGGCGGCGGCAAGGGCATGCGGGCGGTGGCCTCGTCGGCCGAGTTCCAGGACGCGCTCGCGTCGTGCAAGCGCGAGGCCATCAACAGCTTCGGCGACGACGCGGTGCTGGTCGAACGCTACGTGACCCGCCCGCGCCACATCGAGATCCAGGTGTTCGCCGATGCGCACGGCCGCTGCGTCTACCTGTTCGAGCGCGATTGCTCGGTGCAGCGCCGCCACCAGAAGGTGCTCGAAGAGGCGCCGGCTCCCGGCATGACCGAGGCGCGGCGGCGCGAGATGGGCCAGGCCGCGGTGGCGGCGGCACAGGCGGTGGGGTATGTGGGGGCCGGCACGGTGGAGTTCATCGCGGAACCCGCGGCCGATGGCGACCTGCGCTTCTACTTCATGGAGATGAACACCCGGCTGCAGGTCGAGCACCCGGTGACCGAGGCGATCACCGGGCTCGACCTGGTGGAGTGGCAGTTGCGCGTGGCAGCCGGCGAGCCGCTGCCGCTGGCGCAGGAGCAGCTGCGCATCCACGGCCACGCGATCGAGGCGCGGCTGTGCGCCGAGAACCCCGATGCGCAGTTCCTGCCGGCCACCGGCAGGCTGCAGGTGTTCCGCACGCCGCCGGCTGCCGCGTTCGAGCGCGCCGACGTGCGGCTCGATGCCGGCGTGCGCGAGGGCGACGCGATCTCGCCGCACTACGACTCGATGATCGCCAAGCTGATCGTCTGGGGCGCCGACCGCGCGCAGGCGTTGGCGCGGCTGGATGCGGCGCTCGCGCAGACGCACATCGTCGGGCTGCACACCAACGTCGCGTTCCTGCGGCGGGTGGTCGCGAGCCGGTCGTTCGCGACGGCCGACCTCGACACCGCGCTGATCGAGCGCGAACGCGTGGCGTTGTTCGAGGCGCCGCCGTTGCCGCTCGAGTGCGTCGCGGCTGGCGTCGTCGCGCACGCGATCGCGGCCGAGGCGGCGCTGCAGACCGACGACCCGTGGTCGCGGCGCGACGGCTGGCGGATGCACGGTGGCGCACAGCGGCGCTTCGACATCGAGCTGCAGGGCACGCACCACACGGTGATGCTGGAGCGCAACCACCGCGGCGCGATGGCGCTGGCGATCGGCGCCGAACGGCATGCGTTCGAGGCGCAGGCCTTGTCGGCGGACCGGCATGCGGTGGTGGTCGGCGGGCGGCGCTGGGTGCTGAGCGTCTACGCGGTCGGCGAGCGCATCGCGGTGTTCGCACCCGAGGGCTCGGCGCTCGCGAGCGAGGTCGACCTGCTGGCGCATGCCGGCGACGGCGCGGCCGAAGGCGGCCGGCTGACCGCGCCGATGCCCGGCAAGGTGGTGGCCTTTCTCGCGAAGGTGGGCGACCAGGTCAAGCAGGGCCAGCCGCTCGCGGTGCTGGAGGCGATGAAGATGGAGCACACGATCACCGCGCCGCGCGACGGCACGGTGCAGGAGTTGCTCTATTCAGCCGGCGATCAGGTGGGCGAAGGTGGCGAACTGCTGCGCCTGGCGTAGCCCGGACGCCAATCCGGGACTGCATGACCAACGAACCCGGATTGGCATCCGGGCTACGTCAGTGGCGACCCGATCCCAGGCGCAGCCAGCTCGACGGCTTGTGCCAGCGCGCGCCGGTGGTGTCTGGCTCCGCCGGCTCCAGCTCGGCCGGCTGCGTGATGCCGAAGCCGCTGGTGTCGCGGGCCCAGGCCAGGTCCTGCTTCGCCGCGGCGCGCGGTGTGGCGGGCTTGGCGGACGCTTTCGGGGGGGGTGTCGGCACAGGCCGTTCCGGCACGATGCGCGGGCGGGACGCCTTCTTCGCCTCGGGCCGGGCAACGGCCCACTGCCGGGCCAGCGATTCCAGTTCGGGTTGGCCGGAAGCCTGGCACACGAAGAGGATCTCGCGGGCTTCGTCGGGCTGCCGCAGCATCACTTCGACGTCGATGCCTTCCCCGAGCCATTGCTTCAAGCCGAAGTGGATGCGGGTGGCGATGCGAAGTTCGGCGGGTGTGGACACGACATGCTCCAGTCAGTTCAGGTATCTTCGACAGCGCCCTCCCGGCTCGCCATCCCCGGACAAAGGGGGGTGTGGCACGCAGACCTTCCTATCGAGACTTAAGTCATGATTCCAACCCATGTCACGCTGGTCGATGTGAGCCCACGCGACGGACTGCAGAACGAAGCGAAGCAGGTCGACGCTGCGCACAAGATCGAATTGGTGCACCGGCTGCAGGCGGCCGGGCTGCGCGAGATCGAGGTCACCAGCTTCGTGAGCCCCAAGTGGGTGCCGCAGATGGCCGACAACGCCGAGGTGATGGCCGGGCTGCAGCGCAAGCCGGGCGTGCGCTACTCGGTGCTGACGCCGAACCTGCGCGGCTTCGAGGCGGCGCTCGCGACCCAGCCCGACGAGATCGTCGTGTTCGCGGCCGCCAGCGAGGCCTTCAGCCAGCGCAACATCAACTGCAGCATCGACGAGAGCATCGAGCGCTTCCGCCCGGTGGTCGAGGCGGCGCATGCGAACGGCATCAAGGTGCGCGGCGCGATCTCGTGCGCGCTCGGCTGCCCGTACCAGGGCGAGGTCAGCCCGGACGAGGTCGAACGCGTCGTGCGGCTGATGCGCGGCATCGGCGTCGACCACTGCGGCGTGGCCGACACCATCGGCGTCGGCACGCCGAAGCGGGTGCAGGCCGCGCTGGAGCGCGCGCTGCGCCACTACCCGCTGGTGGAGGTGAGCGGGCATTTCCACGACACCTACGGCCAGGCGCTGGCCAACATCTACGCCAGCCTCGAGCTGGGCGTGCACACCTTCGATGCCAGCGTCGCCGGCCTGGGCGGCTGCCCGTATGCGAAGGGCGCGACCGGCAACGTGGCGACCGAGGATGTGCTGTTCATGCTCGACGGGCTGGGCATCGACACCGGGATCGACCTGAACGCGCTGGTCGATGCCGGCAACTACATCTCGCAGGTGCTGGGCCGCGCGCCGGTGTCGCGCGCGGGCAAGGCCTTGCTGGCGAAGCGGGCGGCTGCGGCGGAGGCGAAGGCATGAGCGATTCCACGGTGATGCCGGAGCAGCCGGAAGGCTTCCGCCACGTCAGCGCGGTGCTGGGCACCTTGGGCCATCCGCACGCGCCGATCCTGCTCGAGGTGAATGCGCGCACCGCGCAGGAGGCGGCTGATGCGCTGGGCGTGCAGCTCGGCCAGATCGCGAAGAGCGTGATCTTCCGGCGCCGTGCCGACGACGTCGCGGTGCTGGTCGTGACCTCGGGCGACCGCCGTGTCGACGAGAAGAAGGTGGCGGCGCTGGCCGGCCCGCTCGGCCGCGCCGATGCCGATTTCGTGAAGGCGCACACCGGTTTCACGATCGGCGGCGTGTCGCCGGTCGGCCATGCGAATGCGCCGGTGACGCTGATCGATCGCGAGTTGCTGCGCTTCGACGAGATCTGGGCGGCGGCCGGGCATCCGAAAGGCGTGTTCAGGCTGAGCCCCACCGAGCTGCAGGCGCTGACGCAGGCGCCACTGGCTGATGTGACGTGATGTGTGACCTGACGTGATCGACCTCACGTAATACCCCGACGGCCCTGCCGACCAACGCACAGCTCCACTTCCGCAGGCTGCGCCATGACCTCCCGCATCGATCGCCGTTCCTTCCTGTCGACCGCCGCCCTGGCCGCGCTCGGCCACACCGTGCCGCTGCGCGCTGCGCCGGCGGCGCCGGGCCACGCGCTGGTGGGCAACACACTGGAAGGGCATCGCTACGAGCTGGCACAGGACGCCGGCAAGGCGGTGCTGGTGTTCTTCTGGTCGACCGATTGCGCGGTGTGCCGCGACAAGATGCCCGAACTGCGCGCGAACTACGAGGCCTGGCGCGACAAGCCGTTCCAGCTGGTGGCGGTGAGCCTCGACCGCAGCTTGGCGGCGGTGCGCGAGTACGACGCGATCCTGAACCGCGTCGTGCCGATGAAGCAGCAGTTCCCGATGCTGTGGCGCGCCGATGCGACGCACCGCGACGATTTCGGCGCGATGGCGCAGACGCCCACCTCGTTCATCCTCGACAAGCAGCACCGCGAGGTGAAGCAGGTCCGCGGCCGCATCGATGCCACGCTGTGGGACGACATTGCCGAACTGGTGCTCACCTGATGGATCCAGTGGCCGCCGTCCCCAGCCCCTGCGTGAACATCTGTCGCATGGAGGCGTCCAGCGGGCTGTGCGCCGGCTGCTGGCGCACGATCGACGAGATCGCGGCGTGGTCGAAGATGGACGACGACGGCAAGCGCCAGGTCTGGCAGGCCATCGAGTTGCGCAAGGCGGGTGCGCCGGTCGTCGATGAGGAGCGGTCGCGATGAAGCAACTCCGGTTCTGGTTCGACGTGATCTCGCCGTACGCCTACCTGGCGTTCGAGCGCCTGCCGCAGGTGCTGGAAGGGCATGGTGTCGAGGTGAGTTACCAGCCGGTGCTGTTCGCCGGGCTGTTGTCGCAATGGGGGCAGAAGGGCCCGGCCGAGATCGCTCCGAAGCGCGACTGGACCTACCGGCAGGTGGCGTGGCTCGCGCACCGGCACGGCATCCCGATGCAGATGCCGGCGCAGCATCCGTTCAACCCGCTCGCGCTGTTGCGCCTGGGCCTGGCCTGCTGTGGCCCGCTCGCGACGCCCAGCCGCTGGGTGTGCGAGCAGCTGATGCACCACGTGTGGCGCGGCGGCGCGGACGCGAACGATCCGCAGCGGCTGGCCGCGCTCGCGCAGCGGCTGCAGCCGGCGCTCGATCCGCAGGGCGACGAGGTCAAGGCCGCGCTGAAGGCGGCGACCGCGCAGGCGGTGTCGCTCGGCATCTTCGGCGTGCCGACGGTCGAGCTCGACGGCCGGTTGTTCTGGGGGCTCGACGGGTTGGACCTGCTGCAGAGCTGGCTGGCCGGCGATCCGTGGTTCGACGGCCCGGCGTGGGACGACGCGGCGCGGCAACCGGTGGGCATTCAGCGCAAGAAGTGATCAGGGCAGCAGGAGCCCCTGATCCAGCAGCTCCTGCACGATGCCGGCCTGCAGGCGATCCCGGCGACGCTTGGCCTCCTCGCGATGAGGGGCGTCTTGCGCCATCCAACGCTTGAATTCGACGAAGGTGGCCGGTGCGATCGTGCTCATCCACGCCATGCGACCGGTCGCCGAAACGACGGCATGCTCGAAGCGTGGTGCCGATGTCAGCACCGAGGCTCGGATGGCCTGGACCGGCCAGAGATCGCCTTCGTCCGAAGAAAAGCGGAACGGGTGCGGGTCGCCGTCGACCGCCTGGCGGCGCAGGAAATCGACCTCGAAGCCGCGCGCGTTGATGGCTGTCTCGTTCTGTCCTTCCTTGCGCTCGAATGTGGGGTCGGCCGTCTTCAGCACGTCGAGCATCGATGAATCGAGTTGCTGCAGGTCTGTCATGAACTGCACCCGGCGCCGTGCGTCCCAGAGCAGGTCGATGTCCTGCGTGGCCAATGCGCCCGGCACGATGCGAACGCCGGCGGCCGCTTCATACGCGTACAGCGCATGCGTGCCGACCACGGTGAAATGCGCCAGCAGATCAGCGTCCGCGAGCGCCTGCAGCACGCCGATCAGGAGCGAAGGCGCACGGCCCACCTTCAGCGCCTTGTTCATGCGTTCCGCTTCGTTCAAGGCCTCGCGCAGCGAGGCCAGGCGAGTCTCGACAACTTGCTTGCGGCTGGTGTACTCCGTGAAGATCTTTTCCGTGGCCGCGGAGCGAGCGCCCAGTCGCTCCTGGTTGCGCTGACGTGGCCGCGTCTTCACCAGGTACTCGTAGTCGCCTTCCTGCTTCCAGTACATCGAGCCGGCGTAGCTGCGTGCCTGCACCTGCACGCGGCGGAATTCGGCGAAGGTCGTCATCGAATCGATGGCCTGCCGCGCAGCGTTGTCCGACAGGGGCAGGTAGTTCATCACCGCAGAATAGCAAGACTTGGAAAATTGCGGTGAATCCAGGCAAATCAAGCACTTGCACTATGCCAAGTGAGCTCAGGGAAACTCCCAGGGCGGGTCATCCCTCGTTTCTCACGATGAGAAACGATTCGTCAGGGTTGTCACTGAACTTGTCAGCCGGCGTTCAGCTTGGCGTCAGGGATGGGTCAGAGGGCGTCGTGAAGATGCGGCACGCCTTGCCGTTCGGCAAGGAGCCTGACGACAAGGAGACATTCCAATGGCAACTGCAGTGGCCAAACCGGCGCGCAACCCCGCGGGGCCGATGACGCGCGAGGAGCGCAAGGTCATCTTCGCGTCCAGCCTCGGCACCGTGTTCGAGTGGTACGACTTCTACCTGTACGGCACGCTCGCCGCCATCATCGGCAAGCAGTTCTTCTCCAACCTCGACCCGGCGTCGCAGGTCATCTTCTCGCTGCTCGCGTTCGCGGCCGGCTTCATCGTGCGGCCGTTCGGCGCGCTGGTGTTCGGGCGGCTGGGCGACATGATCGGGCGCAAGTACACCTTCCTGGTGACGATCCTGATCATGGGCCTGTCGACCTTCATCGTCGGCGTGCTGCCGACCTATGCATCGATCGGCGTCGCCGCCCCGGTGATCCTGATCGGCCTGCGGCTGCTGCAGGGCCTGGCGCTCGGCGGCGAGTACGGCGGTGCCGCCACCTACGTGGCCGAGCACGCGCCGCACGGCAAGCGCGGAGCCTTCACCTCGTGGATCCAGACCACGGCGACGCTCGGGCTGTTCCTGTCGCTGCTGGTGATCCTGGGCACGCGCACCTGGATCGGCGAAGAAGCGTTCGCCGACTGGGGCTGGCGCATTCCGTTCCTGGTCTCGATTCTGCTGCTGGCCATCAGCGTGTGGATCCGCCTGTCGATGAACGAGTCGCCGGCCTTCAAGAAGATGAAGGAGGAGGGCAAGACCTCGAAGGCGCCGCTGACCGAGTCGTTCGGCCAGTGGAAGAACCTGAAGATCGTGATCCTGGCGCTGGTCGGGCTGACGATGGGCCAGGCGGTGGTCTGGTACACCGGCCAGTTCTACGCGCTGTTCTTCCTGACGGGCGCGCTGAAGGTCGACGGGCCCACCGCCAACGTGCTGATCGCCGCCGCGCTGCTGATCGGCACGCCCTTCTTCATCGTCTTCGGCACGCTGTCGGACAAGATCGGCCGCAAGCCGATCATCATGGCCGGCTGCCTGATCGCCGCGCTGACCTACTTCCCGCTGTTCAAGGCGCTGACCGAGACGGCCAACCCCGAGCTCGCGGCGGCCCAGAAGAGCGCCAAGGTCACGGTGACGGCCGACCCGTCGGAGTGCTCGTTCCAGTTCAACCCGACCGGCGTGGCCAAGTTCACCAGCTCGTGCGACATCGCCAAGCAGGTGCTGGCCGCAGGCTCGGTGAGCTACGAGAACGTGGCCGGCACCGGCCCGGCGAAGATCACGATCGGCGACAAGACGATCGAGTCCTTCGCATCGAAGGGCTTGCCGGCCGATGAAGCCAAGGCCAAGGACGCCGCCTTCAAGAAGGACGTGGCCGCGGCGCTGAAGGAGCACGGCTACCCGGCCAAGGCCAAGCCGATCTCCTTCATGAGCGGCCAGTGGTGGACGCTGGTGGCGATCCTGTCGGTGCTGGTGATCTATGTGACGATGGTCTACGGCCCGATCGCCGCGATGCTGGTGGAGATGTTCCCG
Organism: Rhizobacter sp. P3_C12; assembly: GCF_056402735.1. Lineage (NCBI taxonomy): Bacteria > Pseudomonadati > Pseudomonadota > Betaproteobacteria > Burkholderiales > Sphaerotilaceae > Rhizobacter > Rhizobacter sp. P3_C12. The sequence goes on along the minus strand of NZ_JBFUGW010000030.1, from coordinate 12,367 downwards.
ACGCGCATCCGCTACACCTCGATGAGCCTGCCGTACCACATCGGCAACGGCTGGTTCGGCGGCCTGCTGCCGGCAACGGGCCTGGCGATCGTGGCGCAGACCGGGAACATGTACAACGGCCTGTGGTACCCGATCGTGTTCGCGTCGATCACCTTCGTGGTGGGCATGCTGTTCGTCAAGGAGACGAAGGACGTCGACATCTACGCGAGTGACTGAGTAGCCCCTCGAAGTCACCTCGCTGCGCGGGCTGTGGAAACACAGCCCGCGTTTGCTTTTGCGGTGCAGGAACCTCCTTCGGCCCGGGGTCACTCAGTCTTCATGAAAACCACCCGCTCCGCGATGGCGGCGCACATGTGCCTCCAGGCATATCCCATTCCCGAGGAGCCCTGCCGAGAGGTCGGCGCGACCGTCATCAAGTTCGAAGCGCGCGGACCTCGCTTTTGACGTGCATTGGCTTTCCTGCAGCGGTGGCGCTCATCCTGTCAAGCAAATTCCAGATCTCCATTCCGAAAGCCGTGCGTGAGAAGCAGAACTGGCAAGCCGGTCAGGAGTTCGTGTTCATCCCCAAAGGCATCGGTGTTCTGGTGATGCCGGTTCCCGAGCTTGCCGAGTTGGCGGGCATCGCCAAGGGCGCGTGCAAGAACGGTTATCGCGACCGCAAGGATCGCTATTGATGCTGGTCGTGTTCCGTTTCGAAGGCGGCGTAGTCGGGATCCCGGTTCACGCGGCTGTCACTGTCGTCGCGAGGGATTCCGTTCGCCGTGCGCGTCGAGATCGGCAGCCTCTTGAGACACCTCGATCAGGCAATCGCCGCACAGGCACCGGTCGTACGCCGACCGAAGCCGCGCCAGCGTCTCCGCGCTGAGCTTCACGCGGCTGCACCAGCACGGCCGGTCGTCATTCACACCGCAATGGAACGCCCGCTCGCAGCGCGGGCAGGTGCGGTCGTCGCCGCGGTCAGCCGGCAGCGCGTCCACGTTGCCGCCGCAGCAGCGCCGTCGCGAGTGCGAGGCCACCCAGCCACGCGAAGCCGAGCGCACCGCCGCCCTCGTCGTTGTTGTTGCCACCATTGCCGCCACCGTTCCCACCGCTCGGCGGCGGCGTCGTCACCACGCCGACCGCGCCCGAGAGCGCGACGGTGCGCGTGAACTTCGTGGTGGAGGTGCCGGGGTGCATGGTGATGGTCAGTGTGGCACTGTAGCCCGCGGTGTCCGCGGCGCTGAACGAGATCGTCGCACGGCAGGTGGCCGCGTTGGCGAGTTTCTGCGCGCTGCAGGTGTCGCTCTTCAGCGTGAAGCGGGCCGCACCGGTGCCACTGATCGCGACGCTGTCCACCGTCACCTGCCCGAAGGTCTTGCCGTTGGCCAGGTCGAGGTTCTGCGACACGGTCGGCGTGTTCACCGCGCTGGCCGAGAAGCTCAGCTCGGTCTCGCTGGCCTTCGGCGTGTCGGCGATGTAGGCGGCCAGGTCGGTCATCTGGTCCACGTCGAGCACCTGGAACTGCTTCATCTGGCTGAAGTTGTTCAGCGCATAGCCGAGGCGGTTCACCGCCGTTTCGGGGTCGATCGCGGCGAACTGGTCGTGCTGGCCGGTCGTCGAGAAGCTGACCTGGTCGCGCCGGTTCTGCACGGTGGTGTGGCAGCTGGTGCAGTTGCCGGTGAACGAGCGGCCCGTCTGGTTGATCGTGTCCTCGAACAGCAGCTTGCCGACCACGGGGTCGTAGTCCGCGTGCGCGGCGAAGGCGACCGCGGCCAGCACGGTGGCGAGGGCGGTGCGGGCAAGGATCGAGGCGTGCATGGCGGCATTTCCGATGGACATGAGCCGAAAACCCTGCAAGGGCCCTGCCACCTGCTGTGAGCCGCCGTTCCCCGTAGGACGGAGGCAGCACCGCCCCGGCAGGCGACCATTCGCGCCCGCTGGGTGCCACAGCGTGTCAGTCGCGTTGCGCGCCCTCACAGGCGACGCATTCGCTTACGCCGCGCGCGGCAGGCTCAACCCGCGGCGAACAGCCCCTTGTGCCTCTCGCGCAGCAGGTTCTTCTGCACCTTGCCCATCGTGTTGCGAGGCAATTCCTGCACCAGCTCGACCAGCTTGGGCACCTTGAAGTTCGCGATCTGCGCCTTCAGGGCCGCGGCGATCGCCGCCCCTTCGAGCTGCGCCCCGGCGCGCGGCACCACCACCGCCACCACCGCCTCGCCGAAATCCGGATGCGGCACGCCGACCACCGCGCTCTCGGCGACGCCCGGCATGTCGTTGATGTAGCCCTCGATCTCGGCCGGGTAGACGTTGTAGCCGCCGCTGATGATCAGGTCCTTGCTGCGCCCGACGATGCACACGTAGCCGCGCTCGTCGATGCGGCCGACGTCGCCGGTCTTGAACCAGCCGTCGTCGGTGAACTCTTCCTTCGTCTTCTCGGGCAGGCGCCAGTAGCCGGCGAACACGTTCGGGCCCTTCACCTCGATGCCGCCGATCTCGCCACGCGCGCAGTCGTGACCTCCATCGCGGCCTTCGTCGCGCACCCGCAGCTGCACGCCCGGCAGCGGGAAGCCCACCGTGCCGGCGCGCCGCTCGCCGTCGGCCGGGTCGTACGGGTTCGAGGTCAGCATCACCGTCTCGCTCATGCCGTAGCGCTCGAGGATGGCCTGCCCGGTGCGCTCGCGCCAGGCGTTGAAGGTCTCGGGTAGCAGCGGTGCCGAGCCGGCGACGAACAGCCGCATGCTGCTGCACGCCGCCCGCGTGAGGCCGGGCTCGGCCAGCAGCCGCACGTACAGCGTCGGCACGCCCATGAACACCGTCGCGCGCGGCAACGCGGCCAGCACGCGCTTCGGGTCGAACTTCGCGAGCCAGATCATCTTGCTGCCGTTCAGCAGCGCGCCATGGATCGCGACGAAGAGGCCATGCACGTGGAAGATCGGCAGCGCATGCACCAGCACGTCGCCCGCCTGCCATCCCCAGTACGCCTTCAGCGTGCGCGCATTGCTCAGCATGTTGCCGTGCGTCAGCATCGCGCCCTTGCTGCGGCCGGTGGTGCCGCTGGTGTAGAGGATGGCCGCCAGGTCGTCGGCGCCGCGCACCGCCGGCTCATGCCGGTCGCTCTGGTGCGAGGCGCGCTCCAGCAGGCTTCCGGTGCGGTCGTCGCCGAGCGTGAACACATGGCGCGTGCCGGCCTTGAAGGCGATCTTGCTGACCCAGCCGAAGTGCTTCGGCGCGCACACCACCACCGCCGGCTCGGCGTTGCCGACGAAGTACTCGATCTCGGCGGCCTGGTAGGCGGTGTTCAGCGGCAGGTAGACGAAGCCGGCGCGCAGCACCGCGAGGTACAGCATCAGGCCTTCGACCGATTTCTCGGTCTGCACCGCGACGCGGCTGCCGGCCGGCAGGTCCAGCGATTCGAGCAGGTTGGCGAGCATCGCGGTCGCGCGCTCGAGGTCGCGCCAGCTGTAGCTGAGCGGCGCCTCGCCGTCGGCCACCTCGATCGCGGTCGCGTCGAGGTCGGCGGGAAAGGCCGCGCGCAACGCGGCGAACAGGTTGGCACTGCCGTTGAAACTACTCATCGAACCTCCTCGGGGATCTCTCGTGTTGACAAGCCCTAGCCGCGCTGGAAATGCGGCGGTCGCTTCTCGATGAAGGCCTGGATGCCTTCACGGTGTTGGGGACTGTCGGCATAGCCGTAGTGCGCGCGGCGCTCGTCGGCGCTCGGCCCGCCGGCGGCCAGCTGGCGCAGCGTGCGCTTGTTGATGCGCGCGGCCTGCGGCGACAGCGCCGCGAGCGAGCGCGCGCGCTGCAGCGTGTGCGGCGCGACCTGCTCGTCGGCCACCACCGCATGCACCAGGCCGCGCTGCAGCGCGACCGACGCATCGACCAGGCGCGCCTCGAGCAGCATCTCGCGCAAGGTGGGGGCGGGCACCACGCGTGCGAGCAGCTGCAGCTCACCCGGCGCCATCGGGAAGCCGAGCTTCGCGATCGGCGCGCCGAAGCGGCTGCCCAGGCCGGCGATGCGGATGTCGCAGCAGGCGGCGATCTCCAGCCCGCCGCCGACGCAGGCGCCCTCGATCTGCGCGATCACCGGGATGTCGCAGTCGAGCAGGGCCTGCAGCGCCGGCGCCACGGTGTGCTCGTGGAAATCGTGCAGCCGCTGCTCGTCGAAGCGGAACTGCGCGAACTCGCCGATGTCGCCGCCGGACGCGAACTGGCCATCGGCCCCGCAGACGATCACCGCATGCGGCGCATCCGCGGCATCCTGCGCCTGCAGCCGCACGAACACGTCGCGCAGCGCCTGCCACATCGCAATGTCGATCGCGTTGTGCTTGCCGGGGTTCGCGATGGCGACCCGGGCGATGCCGGGTTCGTCATGGCTCAGCGTGATGGAACCGGGCACGCGCGCCTCGTCAGTCGAGCTTGGCACCGGAGGCCTTGACGACGTCGGCCCAGCGCTTGATCTCGCCGTTGACGAACTTGCCGAACACGTCGCCGTACAGGTTGGGCGTCTCGGCACCGAGGCCGTTCCAGGCCTTCACGAGGTCGTCGGAGGTCAGCGCCTTCTTCATCTCGGCGCGCATCGCCTCGACGATCTCCTTCGGCGTGTTCTTCGGCGCCCACAGCCCGTACCAGGTGGCGACCTGGTAGGTGGGCAGGCCGGCCTCGGCCGAGGTCGGCACGTCGGCGAAGCCCGGTGCGCGGCGCTCCGAGGCGACGGCCAGCGCCCTGATGCGCCCGCCCTTGATGTGGTTGGCCGACGAGCCGAGGCCGTCGAACATCATGTCGACCTGGCCGGCGATCAGGTCCTGCAGCGCCGGGCCCGCCCCGCGGTACGGGATGTGGGTGATGAAGGTCTTGGTCTGCAGCTTGAACAGCTCGCCGGCCAGGTGGTGCGAGGTGCCGTTGCCGGCCGAGCCGTAGTTCAGCTTGCCGGGGTTCTTGCGCGCGTAGTCGAGCAGGCCCTTCAGGTCGGTGACCGGCACGCGCTGCGGGTTGACCACGATCACCTGCGGCACGCTGGAGATCAGGCCCACCGGGATGAAATCGGTCTCGATGTTGTAGTCGAGCTTCGGGTACATCGACGGGGCGATCGCGTGGTGCACCGCGCCCATGAAGAAGGTGTAGCCGTCGGGTGCCGCATGCGACGCGACGGTGGCGCCGACGTTGCCGCCCGCGCCGCCCTTGTTGTCGATCAGGAACTGCTTGCCGGCGTTCTTGCTCATCAGCCCGAACAGCGGGCGCGCGAACGCATCGGTGCCGCCGCCGGCCGGGAACGGCACGACGATCGTGACCGGCTTGCTCGGCCAGGCGCTCTGCGCACCGGCGAACGGCACGGCCAGCGCGGCCGCCGCCGCAGCGCCGGTGCGAAGAACGTCTCGTCGTGTCGGCGCGCGTCGTGAATCGAAGCTCATGGTGTCTCCCGGTCGTTGAGTGTGGAGCAGGTCGGGCCGCGCTCGGCCCGTTGGGGGCGGAAGCTCTTGCCTTCCTAGAGCAGGGCGGCCACGGCGCGCGAATGCGCCACGTCGCCCTGGGTGAATTTCTCGTGGCTGGTCTCGACCTTCTGCAGGTCGTAGAGGTAGTTGACCATCATCCCGAACGATTGCTTGAGTCCTTTGCGCGAGAGGTTACCCGAAGGATTGAGCCGTTCGAGCCGCGCGCCGTTGTCGAGATGAAATCGGGCCACCGCGTCGCCGCCCGGCGTGGTCGACACGTGCACCAGGTAGGCGGCGCACAGGCGGGCCAGCGCCTCGCGCTCGGCCTCGGCCAGGCCTTGCAGCGTGGCGGCGGTGGCAAGGGTGGCCAGGTCGCCGCCGCTCGCTTCGTCGAGCAGTTCGCGCGCCTGCACCAGCCGCTCGGCCTCGCCGCGCTTCAGGCCGGGCAGGGCCGCCAGGTCGCTGCGGGCCGTCAGCCAGGTGGCGAAGCCGGGGATCGGCGACAGCGTGCAGAAGGTCTTGAGCTGCGGCAGCTCGCGCTTGAGCTGCTCGGCCACGCGCTTGATCAGGAAGTTGCCGAGCGACACGCCCTTCAGCCCCGGCTGGCAGTTGCTGATCGAGTAGAACGCCGCCACCTTGAACTGGTCCGGCGGCAGCGGCTGCGAGTTCTTGTCGATCAGCGGCGCGATCGCACCCGGCATCTCGGGCAGCAGCGCCACCTCGACGAAGATCAGCGGCTCGTCGGGCAGCTGCGGGTGGAAGAACGCGAAGCAGCGGCGGTCGGGCTGCAGCCGCCGGCGCAGGTCGTCCCAGCCGTCGATCTCGTGCACCGCCTCGTGGTGGATGATCTGCTCCAGCAGCTGCGCGGGCGAGCGCCAGTCGACCTTCTGCATCTGCAGGAAGCCGGGGTTGAACCACGACGACAGCAGGTGCAGGAAATCGGCCTCGAGCGCGCGCAGCTCGGGCTGCGCCTTCACGCGCGCCAGCAGCTTGCGGCGCATCGCGACGATGTGCGCGGTGCCGCCCGGCGTGCGGTTGATGCGGCGCAAGAGCTCCTGGCGCGGCGGCTCGGCGAGGTGGGTCAGGCGGATCAGGTTGTCGGCCGAGGGTTCGTCGGCATAGGCCTGCGCCACCGACAGCACCGCCTTCGGGTCGGGGCTGAAATCGCGCGACAGGCGCTCGAAGAAGCCGGCCTGCTGGTCGTCGGGCAGGCCGCTGAAGCGGGCCACCAGGCCGCTCGCGATCGCGACGCTGTTGGCCTCGCCGCGCTCGGAGAGCAGGCGCCGGCAGTCGAGCATCAGGCTGCGCAGCGCGCGGTCGTTGCCGGCGCGGCGCGCGGCGTTCTTCAGGCTTTCAAGCATGGTGTTGTCCCGGGTCGAGGGCGGCCAGTTGTTCGGCTTCGCGGGCGGCTTCGTGGGCGGCTTCATGGGCGCGCAGCGCCTTCAGCGCGGCGAGCTGGGCCAGCAGGTGGTCGTGCATCAGCTGCTCGGCACGCGCGGCGTCGCGCTGCTCGATGGCCTCGATCAGGCGGCGGTGCTCGCCGATCGATTCGTCGATGCGCCCCGGCCAGTTCAGCTGGCGCCCGCGCAGCAGCCGCACGAAGCGGCGCAGGTCGGTGGTGGCGCGGTCGAGCCAGCGGTTGGCGGCCAGCGCCTGCACGGTGCTGTGGAAATCGTGGTTCGCGCGGTAGTAGCCGTCGATGTTGTGCGCCGCGGCGTGCTTCTCGAGCGCCGCATGCAGGCGCTGCAGCAGCTTGATGTCGGCCGGCGTCGCCTTGCGCACCGCCTCGAAAGCGCAGCGGCCTTCGAGCAGCGCCATCACCGGGAACAGCTCGTCGGCATCGTCCTCCGACAGCTCGGTCACCCTGCAGCCCTGGCGCGGCACCAGCTCGACCAGGCCTTCGGCGGCCAGCACCTTCAGCGCTTCACGCAGCGGCGTGCGGCTGATCTTCCACTCGCTGGCCAGCGCGAGCTCGTCGATCCACTGGCCGGGCACCAGCTGGCGCTCGAATACCATGTTGCGCAGGCGAGCGGCCACTTCTTCGTGAAGCGATGCAGGGCGCAGAGGTGTCGGGTCGACCATGGGGTTCTCACCGGTGGACCGCCACGGTGCGGCGGTTCGGATCACTCTAAATCCAGTAATTCATAATTACAAGAGGGGCTGCGACAAAGACAAACCCTGAGTGCGCGGCGCGGCGCGCTCGCTACAGTGTCCGCGTGCCAGACACCCCTGAATCCCTGACACCGCCGACCCTGCCGGCCGATGCCGACGCGCTGCTGAAGCTGGCGGCGCGCAGCATGTTCGACACGCTGGCGCGCACCGCGATGGGCATGCTGGTGGTCGACCGCAGCCATCGCATCGTGTGGATCAGCGAGGGCTACAAGCGATTCCTGCCGGCGCTCGGCCATGCCGAGGACGACTTCGTCGGCCGGCTGGTCGAGGAGGTGGTGCCGAACACGCTGATGGCGCACGTGATCGACAGCGGGCAGCCGATGCTGGTGGACCTGCTGACCAACCAGGCCGGCACCTTCCTCGTGAGCCGGCTGCCGCTGCGCGACGAGCGCGGCGAGGTGATCGGTGCGATGGGCATGGTGCTGCTCGACCACCCCGAGACGACGATGCAGCCGCTGATCACGAAGTTCAGCCACTTGCAGCGCGAGCTCGACGACGCGCGCCGGCAGCTTGCGGCGCAGCGCCGGCCGAAGTTCACGGTGGCGAGCTTCATCGGCGCGAGCCCGCAGGCGATGGAGGTCAAGCGGCAGGCGCGGCGCGTGGCGCAGACCGACAGCACGGTGCTGCTGCTGGGCGAGACCGGCACCGGCAAGGAGCTGCTCGCGCATGCGATCCATGCGGCGAGCACGCGGGCCTCGCGGGCGTTCGTCGGCGTCAACATCGCCGCGGTGCCCGACACCCTGCTCGAGGCGGAGTTCTTCGGCGTCGCGCCCGGCGCGTACACCGGCGCCGACCGCAAGGGCCGCGACGGCAAGTTCAAGCTGGCCGACGGCGGCACGCTGTTCCTCGACGAGATCGGCGACATGCCGCTCGCGCTGCAATCGAAGCTGCTGCGCGTGCTGCAGGAGCAGGAGGTGGAGCCGCTGGGCAGCAACACGGTGCAGCGCGTGGACGTGCGCATCATCGCGGCGACCAGCCGCGACCTGCCGGCGATGGTGGCCGACGGGCGCTTCCGCGCCGACCTGTTCTACCGGCTCAACGTGCTGCCGATCCGGTTGCCGGCGCTGCGCGAACGGATGGCCGACCTGGAGGCCTTGATCGAGGCGCTGGCCGACGACATCGCGCGGCGCAGCGGGCTGCCGCACAAGAGCCTGGAGCCGGACGCGCTGGCGCTGCTGGCGCGGCACCGCTGGCCGGGCAACATCCGCGAGCTGCGCAACGTGCTGGAGCAGGCGACGCTGATGACGGACGACATGACGCTGACGGCGCGGCATTTCAGGCACGTGGCGGCGCAGGACAGCGCTGGTGGGTTGGTGATCGAGGCGGCGCTGGAACCGTTGCCGGTGGCCGTGGGCCTCGCGACGCCGAAGTCGCTGCCGCAGGCGATCGCCGAACTGGAGTGCCGCGCGATCCGCGAGGCGCTCGCGGCGACCGGCGGCAACAAGCTCGCCGCCTCGCGGCTGCTGGGGATCTCGCGGGCGACCTTGTACGAGAAGCTGCCGCATCTGAACGGATAGGTCTTTCTCGATCGAAATCCGGACGAGCCTCGCCATCGAATTGCGATGGATCTCCACAATTCGCGCCGTGCGGCCCGGCAGATTGTCAACAACTGTTCACTCGCCGCAACACGCCGTTGCGGCAGTCATTTCGTTCCGGTCTAATCCGCGCACTCCGCAGTCGATCCACTCCCACGAAGAGGGCACGACGGCGGTCATGTCAAGGTACGCAAGGTCATTCGGAGGAATGCAATGTCGAACAGATGGGAGCGCCTGCGGGCGCTGGCGGCGCCATGGGCGCAAGCCAAGGCGAAAGCGATCGCCAAGATGTGGCCGCTGGCGGTGGGGCTGCTGTGCATGGGTTGGGCGGGTAGCGCGAGCGCGACCGACATCCTGGCGCCATACTGGCACTACATGTCGGAGCCCTTCGCGGACGCGGAGTCGCCACAGGGCAGCTGCGACCTGATGGCCGCAAGATTTGGCGGACCGCTGGTCTTTCACGCGGGGCCGACCGTATTCGGGGAAGGGAAATGGGTTGTCGGCGAGTGCTGGACGGTGGACCCCGTCAGCCCGCGCGCGTTCTCTGCGGTGTTCCACGTCGCGAGCTGCCCGCCCGACTACGCGCTCGTCGACTACCCGGCGGCGCCGGATGCCGCGAGCTGCCAGCTCGGTGGCGAGGTGGTCGACATCCCGGGCGCGCTCTCCCCGCCGCCGCCCGAATGCGACGTCTGCAAGGGCAACCCGATCTACCCGCTGCGCGCGGTCAAGCGAGAGGAGGTGGACACGGGTCTCGTGATCGGGCGCACGACGCTGACGTTCACCTACGACACCACCAGCAAGACGCCGAAGACGCCGAAGGTCTATGCCACCGTTCCCGGGCTGGAGCAGGCCGGCAGCGTCCTCGGCAGCCCGCTGTGGTACAGCAACCTGCACCGCAGAGGGACCGTGCGTACCTACAGTAGCGGGATCGGCCTGCCGGTGGTCGCCGTCTTTCCGCGCGGGTACGCGCAGGTGATCACGATGCCGCGGGCAGCGGACGGTACCTTCGCGCCGGAGCCGGGCGACGCCGATCGAATCATGTCGATCGTGGGTGGCGGCTATCGCTACAACGACAGCAAGCACAGCGCGCAGGAAACCTACGACACCGCCGGCGTGCTGACGAGCATGGCGTGGACCGACGGCACGCTGGCCAGCTTCACGTACAGCGACGGCACGACGCCGGCGAGCATCGCGCCGGTACCGGGCCTGCTGATCGGGGCGACGGACAACCGGGGGCACAGCCTGAGCTTTCGCTACGTCGCGGCGGGCGCGTTGACGCGCCTGGTCAGCATCACGGACGCCGCCGGACAGTCGACCACGCTCGGCTACGACGGCCAGAACAGGCTGGTGGGCATCACGTGGCCCGATGGCACGACGCGCAGCTTCCTGTACGAGAACAGCGGCCTGCCGTGGGCGCTGACGGGGGTCAGCGATGAACGGGCGAAACGGTACTCGACCTTCACGTACGACACCGAGGGCCGCGCGATCGCCACCGAGCACGCCGGCGGGGTCGACCGCTACAGCGTGAGCTACACGACACCGCCGGGCATTCAGGTCGACCAGGTGGCGTACCCAGGAGGGATCGCCCGGTTCTTCAGCTGGGTGCAGCCGCAAGGCCTGGTGATGACCGAGCCGAGCGGGCAGACGACGACATGGAGCACGGTGAGCGTGAACGGCAAGAACCAGTTCAGCTCGCAGAGCCAGCCCGCCGGCGCGGGGAGCCTGGCGAGCAGCCGCAGCCAGTCGTATGACGTCAACGGGCGGGTGGCCAGCCAGGATGATTTCAACGGCAAGCGCAGCTGCTACGTGCACGACGCCGCCCGCGGCCTCGAGGCCGTTCAGGTGACGCGCGTGGGCAGCGAGCTGAGCTGCACATCCGTCACCGGCCCGGGCGCCAACCTGCCCGCCGGTGCGGTGAAGGTCAGCACGCAGTGGCACCCCGACTGGAACCTGCCGATCCGGGTGGCCGAGCCGGGCAAGCTCACGACCCGGGTGCACAACGGTCGGCCGGACCCCCTCAATGGTGGCACCGTGGCGATCTGTGCGCCGGCCGGCGCGGTGATGCCGGATGGCAAGCCGATCGCGGCACTGTGCAAGCGGGTGGAGCAATCCACGGCCGATTCGAACGGCAGTACCGGTTTCGCACTCGGAGCGGGTGTGCCTTCGGGACCGTCCGTGGATTCCACGGTGAGCCTGCTGCTGCACGCCGATGGTGGCCAAGCGTCGACGGTCATGACCGACAGCAGTCCCAGCGCGAAGACCGTGACCGCCGCTGGCGGCGCACAGCTCAGCATGGCGGCGAGCCGCTTCGGGCCGACCTCGATCCGTTTCAACGGCGGCAATTCGCATGTCGCCGCGCAAGGCGCCGATGCCTTCAACTTCGGCTCGGGCGACTTCACGGTGGAGTTCTGGGTGTACCTGGACAGCGCCTCGACGAACTACCGAGGCTTGGTGGTCCATGACCAGATCGGCGGGGTTCGGGGCTGGTTGATCTACACAGAGACCACTGGTGTTCCGCAGGCCGGTGCACTGAGTGCGGCGATCTGGTCCGGCTCGACGGCTTACTCCGTGCAAGACACCGTGCCGCTGCCCCTTGACACGTGGCATCACGTTGCACTCGTCCGTTTGGGCCAGACGCTCGCGCTGTATCGCAATGGCCAGCCCGCGGGCGCGTCGGTGAACGTGGGCAGCGCGGCGATCAGTGATGTGCAGGAGCCGGCCGTCATCGGTGCGTTGCAAGTCGTGGGTGCCGTGGCGGCGAACTCGACCTTCTCGGGCTACATCGATGAAGTGCGCATCACCAAGGGCCTGGCCCGCTATGCCGCGGCCTTTACCGTGCCGACGGCGCCGTTCGTTGCTGTGTCCGACCCCTTGCCGCCGCCCGAACCGCCGACGACCGGCACGCCGCCGTTGCTGCAGACGCAGGTGCCCAGCCGTGTCAGCGAGTGGACCTATGACACGAGTGGCCGCGTGCTGACAGCGACCGATCCCGACACCGGCACGACTACCTTCGCGTACCACGCCGAGACGAACGCCGACCACCGGAGCAGCGACCTCAAGTCGATCACCACCTCGCTCGGCAAGGTGACCACCTTCGACCGCTACAACCGCTACGGCCAGGTGCTGCAAAGCACCGACCCGCAGGGGATCGTGACGGTGAACACCTATGACCTGCGGCAGCGCCTGCTGACGAACACGGTCGGTGGCGAGACGACGACGTACGCGTACGACGCAGCGGGTCAGTTGAAG
>NZ_JBFUGW010000029.1:0-36977 GCF_056402735.1 Rhizobacter sp. P3_C12 | reverse complement strand
AGCTTGGATAGCGTTCGCATGCGAGCGATCGGTCCAATCCGAACAGGATCAACCGACTCAAGCTGGCTACTGATGGAACCTTCCCGGAATGGGCGCCACCCAGTGGACGCTGGATGTTCAGCGATCCATTGAAGGATTCCATATGTTCGAAAAAATCAAATTCAAAAAGGTGAGAGAGAGCTTCGAAAAAATTACAAGCCCCAGGGCCAACAAGAGTGAGAAAGCAGAGAAGTTCAAGAAGAACAAGGAGCAGGCGAATAAAACCATCGATTCCATGGAAAATGGATCATCCAGCGCCGCCGACATCGATGGCATCATGAAATCGTTCGGCCACCCTCCAACGAGTTATCATCTTACGAAGGCATATCACATCAAGGTCAGGGCCGTAGAAAACAGCGCCTTCGCTGGAAAAGAAATCGCGGCGGGAGGATTGAACAGAGATTTCAACATAGCGAAGCGCGAATTGGAGGCCAGAGCGACCGCCGCCGATAATCAGCGAATCAACTACGAGATAACAGGGGACGAGGCACTGCGCGAATTTGGGTGGCCAACCTCAATCGAAGCACTCGATGCGATACACAAGGGCATGCAGGAGAATCTCAACACCAGACACAAAGACAGCATCCCCTACTTCAACGAGGCCTACCGCGCAGCAAAAAAGGCACTCGACGATGCCGAATCGGCGGAGACCGAATTTGACGATACGAAATCTTCTCCACCGCAGAATTCGAGCAGTATCGACAATGCACTACAGATTTTGGGTCTGGACACTAGCGACTTCCGGAAGAAAGAGTATGCCAAGCAGGTAAGCAACATCAAGATCACGCTGAGAGTCTGGTCCCTTGCCCTGCATCCAGACAAGAATGCTGGTGTCGAGAAGTTCGATTTTCCTGAAAACAATCCGCTTGCCAGATTCAATGGCATGACACCCACCGATGCCATCAAGCAAGTCAACAAGGCACGCGAAGGTCTCGCCAAATTCATCCAAGGCTGATTCAGCGCCCGGATAGTCAATACATATCCGCCAACCGCAACGTATGCGCATTCCTCGAATCATCCACCGCCCTCACCACATGCCGCTCGTCGGCGATGGTCTGGAACAGGTCGATGCCCTTCGGGGCCTTGCCGCCCGCATCCTGGTCGCCACGGTACGAGATGCTTGAACGGGGCTGCCCGTTCATCATCTCGCCGTTGCACAGCGACAGGAACTCCCATGACGCCATCCGCGCCCCGGCGGCCCACGCGTCGCCGTCCTGGATGTCGGCATCCTCCACCGCCCGGCACATCACCGACATGTAGCCGCTGTCCACCCCCGGCGCGAAGTTCGCCGGGTTCACGTCCGAATGCGGGCAGTAGTAGCAGTCGATCGGCACCATCTTGAAGAAGCGGATCAGCGATTCCAGCATCGGCACCGAGTGGTACCAGAAGGTGTTGGTCTCGCGCTGCAGGTTGCCGCGGTGGTTGTATTCCAGCGTGTGGCCCTCGCGGCGCATCACGTTGGTCGAGACGATCATCAGCCCGTTCTTCTTCAGCAGCGGCCGGATCCCCGCCAGCACGTGCATCGGCGAGAACACGTGGTACAGCACGCCCGACAGGTTGATGAAGTCGAAGCCGCCCTCGTCCTTCAGCTTCACGCTCAGGTCGTACAGCAGCCCGATCTGCCTGAAGTCGAAGTTCGCGCCGTAGATCGTCTTGATCGCGTTCATCTTCTTCTCGCAGTGCGGCAGCGCATCGGTCGCCAGCACGCGCTTCGCACCCTGGCGCGTCATCAGCGTCGGGATCAGGCCCTCCATGCTGCCGATGTCCAGGCAGTCCATGCCCTGCAGGTTCGCGTTGCGCAACAGCATGCGCGGCATCATCGGCACGCGCGGCATGTGCGTGCCCTTCGTGATCAGCCCCGGCGCCAGCTCGACGTTGTAGTACCACCAGTCGTTGGCCACCGATGCGATGAGTTCGTCGTGCATGTTCTCGTCTCCTGGTTGTTCACGTGCTTGGTCAAACGGTGTTCTGGACCTGCCCCACGATCACCGCCGGGTTGCCGGCGATCACCGACAGCGGCGGTGCATCGAACTTCGGCGGCACCACCGCGCCGGCCGCGATCACGCTGCCGCGCCCGATGCGGCAGCCTTTCAGCAGCGTCACGCGGCTGCCGATGAAGACCTCGTCCTCGATCACCACCGGCCGCGGCTGCTGGTCCGGCAGGTGCCGCTGGCCGAGCGCCAGCTGGTGCGCGTTGGAGTCCATCACCTGGAACTCCGAGCCGATCAGGCAGCGCCGGCCGATGTGGATGGCCGCGCCCTCGGACACGATCACCGCGCGGTTGTTGATCGTCGTGCCCTCGCCGATCTCGATCAGCGATTGCGGCGTGCGCGCCTCGATGTAGCTGCAGCCGTAGCTGCCCGGCGAACGCGGCACGCCGAACACCACGGTGGGTGCCAGGCGGATGCGGCCGGTGCCCTTGAACACCGTCGGCGTCATCAGGTTGACCGTGCGCGCGGCCGACGGCTGGTCCGGCGCCTGCAGCACCTCGACGATCGCCTTGTCGGACACATGGAAGAAGTAGTGCACCAGCAGCGCACGCACCCAGCTCTCGAGCTCGAACGGGTTGCTCTTCGAGATCCAGGCCTTGTAGCGGTCGAGCTTCAGCATCGCGGCGTGCTCGGCGGCGTACTCAGAAGCCGTGCGTCGCGAGGAAGTCGTTCCACGCGGCGATGAAGCGCTCCTCGGCGCCGCCCGCCCCCGCCGCCAGCTCGGGCAGCAGCGCGCAGAACGGCTGCATGTCGGGCTGGCTGCCATAGCGCAGGTTCAGCGCCGGCTGGATGATGCGGCAGCACTGCTGCAGCAGCTCGGGGCTCAGGCGGCCGGTGCGGTGCCCGCCGACGGCCAGCGCGACGAACCCCAGGTGCGCGCCCTTCATGAACGGGCTGTTCACGTTCGACGAGTTCTGCCCCGCGCTGATGCGGAAGTAGCCGAGGTGATCCTGGATGTGGCACAGCGGTCGGCGGATGCTGGCCGCGACGAAGGCGCCCAGGTCCCACAGCCCGGCGTACGACACGTCGCCCAGGGCCGGCTTGAGCAGCAGGTCGGCGCAATCGGCGCGGAAGATCGCGTTCGAGAACTCGCCGAAGTAGTTCTTGCACTCGGCCACCGTGCTCATGAACATCACGTCGTCGTTCAGCGCGATCATGCGGCTCGCGTTGTGCGCAATCGCCGCCGGCACCGGCTGGCCGGTCATCGGCTGCCCGGCCTCGTTGGCCACCCAGCGGCGGCTCACCGAGCACGAGAAATCGGCCGAGTTGTGCGCCACCAGGTGGCGCTCGTAGAACTCGGGGTACATCACGTCGTCGTCGAGCATGATGTGCAGCAGCTCGGAACGCCCGTTCCACAGCCGCACCAGGTGCTTCAGGTTCTCGTAGGCACCGTTGCGCGGCCCTTCGTGGAATTCGATGTTCAGCCCCGCGCGCAGCTGCGTGAAGGTCTCGGAATGGAAGACCTCGCGAAACTCGCCGTGCGGGCTGTCGTCGGAAATGATCACCTGCTGCGACGGCCGCGTCTGGTAGCGCAGCGAGTGCAGCAGGTCGTGGATGTAGCGCGTCTTGTAGGCCGGGATGACGGTGGTGATGTTCATGGATCAGCCCAGCGCCTCGAGTGCCTCGAGTGCATTCCGCACCGCGCCGATCACCTCTTCGGTCTGCTCGCCGGTCTGCGTCGGGCCGATCGGCAGGCTCAGCACCTGCGCATGCATCGCCTCCGAGATCGGCAGCGCGCCGGCCTGCAGGCCGAGCGAGGCATAGGCCGGCTGCAGGTGCGGCGCGACCGGGTAGTGGATGACGGTGCCGATGCCGGCATCGGCCAGCCGCTTCGCCAGCGCATCGCGCTGGCGGTGCCGCACGACGAACAGGTGCCAGGCCGGTTCGGCCCAGCTCGGCACCTGCGGCAGCACCAGCTCGAAGCCGGCAAAAGCCTGCAGGTAGCGCTGTGCGATGGCCGCACGGTGCCGGTTGTCGGCCTCCAGCTTCGGCAGCTTCACGCGCAGCAGCGCGGCCTGCAGCTCGTCGAGCCGGGAGTTCCAGCCGATCACCTCGTTGTGGTACTTGACCTTCGAGCCGTAGTTGCGCAGTTCGCGCAACCGCGCGGCCACGCCTTCGTCGTGCGTCGTGACGGCGCCGCCGTCGCCGAGCGCGCCGAGGTTCTTGCCGGGGTAGAAGCTCCAGGCCACCGCATCGCCGTGGGCGCCCAGGCGCTCGCCCTTGTAGCGCGCGGCATGCGCCTGTGCGCCGTCCTCGACGACCTTCAGGCCGCGGCGGCGGGCGATCTCGAGGATGGGTGCCATGTCGGCCGGCTGGCCATACAGGTGCACCGGCATGATGGCCCTGGTGCGCGGCGTGATGGCGGCCTCGATGCGCGCCGGATCGATGTTGTGCGTGCGGTCGTCGGGCTCCACCGGCACCGGCGTCGCGCCGACGTGCGTCACGGCCAGCCAGGTCGCGATGTAGGTGTTCGACGGCACGATCACCTCGTCGCCGGCGCCGACGTCCAGCGCACGCAGCGCCAGGCTCAGCGCATCCAGCCCGTTGGCAACGCCCACGCAGTGCGCCGCGCCGCAGTAGGCCGCGTACTCCTGCTCGAAGCGCTTCAGCTCGTCGCCCATGATGTACCAGCCCGAATCGAGCACGCGCTCGAAGGCGGCCACCAGCTCGGCACGCTGCTGCAGCTGCACGGACTTCAGGTCGAGGAAGGGAACCATGTCAGATGCTCACCTTGAGAGGGTCGGGCAGGAAACGGGCATAGCGCTTCATCGCCTCACGGATCGCCGCATTCGCCAGCGTGTACTCGATCTCGACATCGTCCTGCGAGACCCGCTGGGCGCCGAAACGCTCGTGGAAGGCGCAGACGCGCTCATTCGCGAGGTTGACCTGAAAGTGCGCATTCGTAAAGCCCAGGGTATCGAGGGCATACGCGTAAACCATCAGCGCCGACTCGATCGCGGCCGACGACGGGGCGGCGTCCGACAGGATCCAGCTGCCCCAGCAGAAGCTGTCGCCTTGCGCGTCATAGAGTCGCACCGTGCCGAGCTTCTCGCCGGCCAGGCTCTCGATGACGAAGTAGGCCTCGCCGTCGCGCTGCGCGTAGCCGGCCAGCCAGGCCTGCTGGTCGGCCAGCGCGCCCGAGGTGCGCGACAGGTGGCGCGACTTCAGCTCGTCGGTGCGCAGCCCGAGGATGAACTCGGCGTCGTCGACCGCTGCGTCCCGGAAGACCAGCGTCTTGCCCTGCACGCGCCTGGCCTTGCCCAGCCGCGGCGCGGTCATTTCGCGGCAACCAGGTCGGTGAAGACGCCGTAGTCGCGGATGTAGTCCGCCGCGTCGTAGTAGTCGGAGGCGAACACCATCAGCATCGCATCCGGCGAGTACTTGTACTGGATGCCCCAGGTCATCGGCGGAAGGTACAGCCCGCGCTGCGGCGAGTCCAGCACCACCTCGACGCGGCGCGTGCCGTCGTCGGCCACCACCGCGCAGCTGCCCTTCAGGCAGATCAGGAACTGGTGGCAGCGGTGGTGGGCATGCTCGCCGCGGATCTCGCGGCTGGGCACGCCGAACACCATGAAGTAGCGCAGCGGCTTGAACGGCACATGGCGGTCGAACTCGCCGACCGTCAGGTCGCCGCGCAGGTCGCGGATCACCGGGAAGTGGTGCACCGTGACGCCCTGCACCGGCGTGGTCTCGATCTTGAAGCCGTTGGCCGCGCTCGGCAGGTGCACCGCGCTGGCCGGGCCCTTGTCGGTGTCGACGTAGCCGACGATGGCGGCCGGGTTGCCCTCGACGATGGCGCCCGGCGGCACCGAGCGCGTGACGACCGAGCCGGGGCGCACGACCGCCTTGGCGGCGATCGTCAGGCCACCGTAGATGGTGGAGTTGGCGCCGATCCAGGCCTGGCGGCGCACCGTGGTGCCGACCGGCTCATGGCCTTCGGCCTCGACGAACACGACGTTGGCGCCGATGTGGCAGCCGGCGTCGATCGTCACGCCGCGGCAGATGTGGGCGCCGCTCTTGACGACGCAGTCGCCGTGCACGTGGGCCTCGGCGTCGATGAAGGCCTGCGGGTGCAGCGCGAGCGGCGCCAGCAGGCTGGTGTCGTTGGTTCCCATGGTGTCGTCGTCCCGGATCAGAGGAAGTTCATTGCAGCCAGGCGCCGATGCCCAGGCCCAGCGAGCGCAGCAGCGCGTTCGCCTGCTCGCCGTCGTACAGCGCATTCACGTAGGCGACGCGCAGGCCGTAGTGGTCGCCCTCGGCGGCCATCACGTCGAACAGCGAGCGCCGGCCGAGCTGCTGCCATTGCTGCAGCGTGAAGTTGCGCACCCGGTCGCTGTCGCGCAGCACGCTGATGACGCGCTGCGCGCGGTCGAAGGCCGACGTGGCCTGCTCGTGCACTTCGGCCATGCGGAATTTGCGGGCTTCGAGGGCGTCGGCCCGTTGCAGTCGGGCGGCCTCGGCGCGCTTGCGGGCAGCCAGCGTCGAGTAGTCGTTGCTCGCGTTGTAGAGCGGGATGTTGAAGCTGACGCCGGCCGACCAGTTGGTGCCGTCGCCGGCGCCCTTGGCCTTGCTGCCGCCCACGGTCCAGTTGACCTGCGGCTTCTGCCCGGCCACCACGGCGTTGGCATAGCTGTCGGCGGCGGCGGCCTGCTGGTCGAGCTGGGCGATCTCGGCGGCGCGTTCGGCCTGCGCCTGCAGCTCGGGCAGCGCCGGCACGTCGAGCAGCACCGACGACAAACCCTCGGTGCCCGGCAGGCCGTCGCCGACGAAGCGGCGCAGCTTGACCTCGATCTGGCGCACCATCGACAGCGTCTGCACCTGCTGCAGGTCGGCCTGCTGCTGGTTCTTCTGCGCCTGCACCAGCTCGCTGGTGCGGCCCTTGTCGGCGCGCACGATGGTTTCCAGCGCCTCGACCAGGCAGCTCATCTTGCGCGAGTACTGCTGGTAGACCTGGGCCTGCATGCGGTAGCGGCTGCGGTCCATGGCCAGCGACACCGTCGTCAGCGCGACCTGTTCCTCGGCGCTGATCTGGCCCAAGCGGGCCGCCTCGGCCAGGTGGGTGCGCCAGTCTGTCAGTTGGGTGATGCGGCCGCCGTCGAACAGCGGTGCGCTGACGCTCAGGCCGACACGGGCCTGGTTGCCGCTGACACTGTCGGTGTTCGGGCCAGAGCTGCCGACCCGGCCGAGCGTGCCGCTCAGGCCGGCCTGCGGACGGCGCGACATGCGGGTTTCGTCGACATCGGCGGCGGCGGCTTCGGCCAGCAGCTTGGCGGCGCCGATGGCCTGGCTGCGCCGCAGCGCCTCCTGCACCATCGCCTGCAGCGTGGCGCGCGGGCCGCCGGCATCGCCCGCCAGCGGCTTGGCGCCGTAGCTGACCCCGGGTTCCATGCCTTCGTCATCGATGCAGCGGGCAACCGCAGGCAGCGCGACGGCGGTGGCCACCAGCACGCCGGCGAGGCGCAAGGTGAAGGACGGGTGGACGGTCATGGGAACTGGCTCCTGGGGACGAGGCCACATGGCTTGCGGCACCCTGCCAGTACACCCCGCGCACGCCCGGTGCGATGGCCGGAAAATGACCCGGTTTCGACGCCAGTTCCCGCTCCGAAGGGGCGCTTTGCACCGTAGACGTGCCCTCGCCCCCTTGCCTACCCTTGCCGACTTCGACATTTCGGCAACCGGAGCACCCTCGCATGGCAACCAAGACAGGCACCTTGGCCGCGGACACTCTCGCAGGCACCACCAGTGGCGATACCCTTCTCGGCCTCGGCGGCAACGACACCCTCACCGGCGGCACCGGCAACGACGTCCTCGACGGCGGCCTTGGCAGCGACACCTACAACTTCGCCGCGGGCGACGGCCAGGACATCATCGCCTCCACCGAAGACGCCACTTCCGGCAAGACCGACACGCTGGCGTTCACGAACCTGGCGTCGAGCAGGGTCCAGTTCTCTCGCTCCGGCACCTCGCTGATCGCCTCCGTCACCGGCTCCACCGACTCCATCGCGGTCAACGACTTCTTCCGCGACGACAACCCGCTCAACAGCTACAACCCGCTGCAGTCGGTCAAGTTCACCGACAAGACCCTGGACATCAACGACATCCTTGCGGCGGTCTACAAGGGCACCACCGGCAACGACATCCTGGTCGGCACCGTCCGCAGCGACACGATCACCAGCGGCGCCGGCAACGACACCATCACCGGAGGCAAGGGCAACGACACCATCACCGGCGGCCTCGGCGGCGACATCTACAACTTCGCCAAGGGCGACGGCCAGGACACCATCGCCTCCACCTACGACACCACGGCCGGCAAGAGCGACAAGCTGGTGTTCACCAACCTGGCGCCGGACAAGGTCCAGTTCTCGCGCTCCGGCAACTCGCTGATCGCCTCCATCATCGGCAGCACGACGGACGCCGTCACGGTGAAGGACTTCTTCTACAACGACAACCCGCTCAACGGCTACAACCCGCTGCAGTCCGTCCAGTTCATCGACGAGACGCTGAAAATCAACGAAACGCTGAGCATCGACAAGATTCTCGAAAAGCTCTACAGCGGCACCGACGGCAACGACACCCTGGTCGGCACCCTCCGCGACGACACCATCACCGGCGGCAAGGGCAACGACACCATCACCGGCGGCCTCGGCAGCGACACCTACCAGTTCGCGAAGGGCGACGGCCTGGACACCATCGCCTCCACCTACGACACCACCGCCGGCAAGGCCGACAAGCTGGTGTTCACCGACCTGAAGACGAGCGAAGTCCAGCTGACACGCTCCGGCAACTCGCTGATCGCCTCCGTCATCGGCAGCACGACGGACGCCATCACGGTGAAGGACTTCTTCTACGGCAACGACCCCCTCAACGGCTACAACCCGCTGCAGTCCGTCAGGTTCTCCGACACACCTCCGGACGAGAGCCCGGGCATCGACGCGATCCTCGCGGCGGTCTACAAAGGCACCACCGGCAACGACACCCTGGTCGGCACCCTCCGCGACGACACCATCACCGGTGGCCTGGGCAACGACACCATCACTGGCGGTCTCGGCAACGACACCTACCAGTTCGCCAAGGGCGACGGCCTGGACACCATCGCCTCCACCTACGACACCACCGCCGGCAAGAAAGACACGCTGAAGTTCGACGGCATGACCTCGGGCCAGGTCCAACTGTCGCGCTCCGGTACCTCGCTGGTCGCCTCCGTCAGCGGCACCACCGACACCGTCACGGTGCAGGATTTCTTCAAGGGCGACGACCCCCTCAACAGCTACAACCCGCTGCAGTCCATCCAGTTCACTGACACGCCCGATGGCTGGGGCATCGACAGGATCCTCGCGGAGGTCTACAAGGGAACCGACGGCAACGAGACCCTGGTCGGCACCCTCCGCGACGACACCATCACCGGTGGCCTGGGCAACGACACCATCACCGGCGGCCTCGGCAATGACACCTACGTGTTCTCCAAGGGCGATGACCAGGACACCCTCCTCTCCACCTACGACTCCGCCGCCGGCAGGGACAACAAGCTGTCCTTCACCAACGTCGGGCACGACGGTGTGACGCTCACCAGATCGGGCGCCTCGCTGGTCATCTCGGTCAACGACACCACGGACACCATCACCGTGAAAGACTTCCTGTACGGCGGCAGCACGACCAACGCCTACAACCCGCTGCAGAAGATCATCTTCAGCGATGACAGCGAGATGGATCTCGCCGCGATCGTGGCCGCGATATCGACCACGGCCACCGCCACCGTCGTCAGCGCCGGCAGCAGCCGCGAGACCGCGCTGAGCGTCACCACCTCCGCGGCACCGGCCGCCGTGACGCAGTCCGCGGTCGATGGACTGGTCAGCGCGATGGCGGCATTCGCGCCACCGGCCTCGACCGACACCCTGCCGATGTCCGTGGCCGGCAGCAGCACGCCGCTCGTGCTGGCTGCGTGGAACTGAGATCGAAGCCCTGACGCACCCGGCGGCACCCGCCGGCCGCGCGGTCGACACCGGGCTCGCCAGCCTGGTGATGATGGCGCGGCTGCATGGCGTGGCGGCCGACCCCGAGCAACTGGCCCACGAGCTGGCCGCGCGGGGGCGGCCGTGGTCGACGCAGGACATCCTGCTGGCGGCCAAGCAGCTGCAGCTGCAGGCCAGGTCGGTTCGCAGCAGCATCGACCGGTTGCCGCGCCTGGCCCTGCCCGTCATGGCGCGATCAGCGTCCGGCTTCTTCATCATCGCCCGCATCGACGGCGACCAGGTGCTGGTCCATGACCCGGCGCTCGGCCGCCCGGAACTGCTCAGCCACGAGGCGCTGCGCGCGCGCTGGTCCGGCGAACTGATCCTGTTCGCGTCGCGGGCCTCGGCCGGCCGCGAATGGGGCAGGTTCGACTTCACCTGGTTCATCCCGTCGGTCGTGCGGCACCGCCGGCTGCTCGGCGAGGTGCTGCTGGTGAGCCTCGCGCTGCAGCTGTTCGCGCTGGTCACGCCGCTGTTCTTCCAGGTGGTGATGGACAAGGTGCTGGTGCACCGCGGCTTCACGACGCTCGACGTGATCGCGATCGGCCTGGGCACCGTGATGGTCTTCGAGGTCGTGCTGACGGCCTTGCGCAGCCACGTGTTCGCGCACACCACGAGCCGCATCGACGTCGAGCTCGGCGCGCGGCTGTTCCGCCACCTGCTGGCGCTGCCGCTCGCGTACTTCCAGGCGCGGCGCGTCGGCGACACGGTGGCGCGCGTGCGCGAGCTCGAGAACATCCGCAGCTTCCTGACCGGCAACGCGCTCACCGTCGTGCTCGACCTGCTGTTCTCGGTCGTCTTCATCGCGGTGATGCTGTGCTACAGCGGCTGGCTGACGCTGATCGTGCTGGCCTCGCTGCCGTGCTACCTGCTGCTGTCGCTGGCCCTCACGCCGCTGTTGCGTGCACGCCTGAACGACAAGTTCAACCGCGGTGCCGAGAACCAGGCCTTCCTGGTCGAGACGGTGCACGGCATCGACACCGTCAAGTCGCTGGCCGTGGAGCCGCAATGGACGCGCCGCTGGGACCAGCAGCTCGCCAGCTACGCGTCGGCGGGCCTGCGCACCACCACGATCGCGAGCCTCGCGCAGGGTGGCGTCTCGATGGTGTCGAAGCTGGTCACGCTCGCGACGCTGTACTTCGGCGCGCGGCTGGTGATCGACGGCCGCATGAGCGTCGGCCAGCTGGTGGTGTTCAACATGCTGGCCGGCCAGGTCGCGCAGCCGGTGATGCGCCTGGCGCAGCTGTGGACCGATTTCCAGCAGACCGGCGTGTCGATGCAGCGCCTCGCCGACATCCTCGACACCCACACCGAGAGCAGCGGCGCGCGCGGCAGCCTGCCGCGCGTGAGCGGCCGCATCACCTTCGACGACGTGCAGTTCCGCTACCGCCCCGACCGCGCGCCGGCGATCCACGGCCTGTCGATCGACATCGCGGCCGGCGAGGTGATCGGCATCGTCGGCCGCTCCGGCTCGGGCAAGAGCACGCTCGCGAAGCTGCTGCAGCGGCTGTACGTCCCCGAACGCGGGCGCGTGCTGATCGACGGCATCGACCTGTCGACCCTCGAATCGAGTTCGCTGCGCCGGCAGATCGGCGTCGTGCTGCAGGACAACATGCTGTTCAACCGCAGCATCCGCGAGAACATCGCGCTGGCCGATGCCGGCACGCCGCTGGAGGCGGTGATCCAGGCCGCGACGCTCGCCGGCGCGCACGAGTTCATCACCGCGCTGCCGGAGGGCTACGACACGCTGGTCGGCGAGCACGGCTCGACGCTGTCGGGCGGGCAGCGCCAGCGGCTGGCGATCGCGCGCGCGCTGATGGGCAACCCGCGCATCCTGGTCTTCGACGAGGCGACCAGCGCGCTGGACGTCGAATCCGAGCGCATCGTGCACGACAACATGAAGGCGATCTGCCACGGCCGCACGGTGATCGTCATCGCGCACCGCTTGTCGGCGGTGCGCGATGCCCACCGCATCGTCGTGATGGATGAGGGCCGCATCGTCGAGGCCGGCCCGCATGCCGAGCTGCTGCGGCGCGAGGCCGGGCACTACGCGCGGCTGCACCGCCTGCAGCACGGATGAAGCGCCCGCATGAAGGAGTGCCGATGACGAGGGTTCCGCTCGCCCTGATCGCGTTCGGCGATTTGCTGGGTCGCTACGGCCGCGCACTGCGCCTGGCCTGGAAAGCCCGCGCCGAGCTGGCGCCGCCACGCCGCCTGCCGCACGAGCTGCAGTTCCTGCCGGCCGCGCAGTCGCTGCAGGAGACGCCGCTGTCGCCGGCGCCGCATGTGGCGATCGGACTGCTGCTCGGCTTCGCGGCGCTCGCGCTGCTGTGGGCGGTGTTCGGCCGGCTCGACATCGTCGCGGTGGCGCCTGGCCGGGTGGTGCCGGCCGAGGGCAGCAAGACCGTGCAGCCGCTGGAGGCCGGCACGGTGCGTGCGATCCGCGTGGCCGAGGGGCAGATGGTGCGCGCGGGCGACGTGCTGATCGAGCTGGACCCGACCGTCACGCAGGCCGACCTGCAGCGCAGCGAAGGCGAGCTGGCGGCGGCCCGATTGCAGATCGCGCGCGGGCAGGCCTTGCTCGATGCGGTGGCTGGCGGGCACGACGCGCCGCTACGGCGCCCCGCGTCGGTCAGTGACGGCGACTTCGACGAGGCCCGCCGCATGCTGGCCGGCCAGGTCGGCGAGCACCTCGCCCGCCTGGCCCGGCTCGACGCCGAGAGGGGGCAGCGCGAGGCGAGCCGCCAGTCGACGCTCGAAGCGGTTCGCAAGCTGGAGCAGACCGTGCCGCTCGCACGCCAGCGCGCGGCCGACCTGAAGGACCTGGCCGACCGGAACTTCGTGTCGCGGCACGGCTACCTCGAGCGCGAGCAGGCGCGCATCGAACAGGAGGCCGACCTGGCGACGATGCGCAGCCGCCTGAACGAGACGGACGCCGGCCTGCTGCAGTCGCGCCGCCAGCGCGACCAGTTGGTGGCCGAGGCACGGCGCGGCGCGCTGGACGGCATCACCACCGCGCAGCAGCGCGTGGCGGCGCTGGAGCAGGAACAGCGCAAGGCGGCGGCCCGCCGCGATGCGCAGCGCCTGCTGKCGCCGGTCGACGGCACGGTGCAGCAGCTCGCGGTGCACACCGTGGGTGGCGTCGTGACGGCGGCGCAGCCGCTGATGATGGTGGTGCCGAGCGACACGCCGCTGGAGATCGAGGCGCTGGTCGAGAACCGCGACATCGGCTTCGTCATGCCGGGCCAACCGGCCGAGGTGAAGGTGGAGACCTTTCCGTACACGCGCTACGGCGTGCTGCACGGGCGCGTCGCGTCGGTGTCGAGCGATGCGATCAACGACGACAAGCGCGGGCTGGTGTATTCGACGCGGGTGCGGCTGGATCGGAAGACGATCGAGATCGACGGCCGCACGGTGCCGTTGAGCGCCGGGATGTCGGTGTCGGCCGAGGTGAAGATCGGCACGCGGCGCGTGATCGATTTCGTGCTGGCACCGCTGATCTCGCATGCAACCGAGGGTCTTCGCGAGAGGTGACRATTGGCTGCGCAAAGGCGCGTGGGGGGAGGCCATGGCGCGCCGTTCGGGTCGGTCATCGCCCCTGGCGGGGCGATGACTCCCCTGCGCTGGCTCCGGCGACCCTCCTTTATTGGCGCKCCACGGCCTCCCCCCACGCGCCTTTGTGCCACCGCCCTGCTCCTTCGACTTTGACAAGCGAACAAATGAGAGTTGAGCCCGGGCTGCACCCGGGCTTGCGGCTCCCCGCCCGGCCCCTGCGCTGCCGACAGGGACCCTGCGCAGCCCGGTTCAACCTTCATTTGTTCGCTTGTCACCTCCCCCAAAGAGCGGTGGTGCACAAAGGCGCGGGTGGGGAGTCTGGGGAGCGCCAATCAGGGCGGGGCGCCGGAGCTGGCTGGTTTCGTGGCCCCGCGCGAAGCGCGATCGTCAACTGACTGTCGCCCACTGTTTGACCACAACGAACGAAGTGAGTGGCGGGAGTTTGGGCGACGGGCCACGAAACCAGTCAGCGGAGGGCAGTCATTGCCCCGCCAGGGGCAATGACCGCACCGACCGGCGAGCCCCAGACTCCCCGCCCGCGCCTTTGCCACGCAGCCACCCAGTCAACGTTCCCGAAACGCCTCTTTGGACTTCAGCATCGGCCGCAGCAGGAAGCTCAGCACCGACCGCTCCCCGGTCCGCACCTCCACCGAGCCGGTCATGCCCGGCAGCACCGTCAGCGGCTTGCCCTTCTCGCGCAGCGTGGAGCGCTCGGTGCGCAGCATCACGCGGTAGTAGGTCTGGTCCGGCGCGGCCGCCTTCTCGGTGTCGCCGAGCGCGTCAGGACTGATGTACTCGATCTTGCCCTTCAGCCCGCCGTAGGTCGTGTAGTCATAGGCCGCCAGCTTGACCTCGGCCGTCTGCCCGACCCGCAGGAAGCCGATCTCCGACGGCTTCACGCGCGCCTCGATCAGCACCCGCGACGTGATCGGCACGATCTCCATCATCGCGGCGCCCGGGCTCACGACGCCGCCCACCGTCACCGAGCGGATGTTCTTCACCAGCCCGCGCACCGGCGACTTCAGCACCGTGCGGCGCAACACATCCTGCCGGCCGGCGAGTTGCTCCTCGATCTGCGCCAGGTCGGTCTGCACCCGCACGAGCTCGGTGCTCGCGTCCTGCCGGAAACGATTGACCCGCTCCTGCGACTGCAGGTGCAGGTCGTTGACCTGGCGGCGCAGCCGCATCACCTCGACCTCCGACATCAGGCCCTTCGCCGACATCGCCTCCGAGACGCCCAGCTCCTTCATCACCAGTTCGATGCTGCGGCTGTTCGAGCGCACCGCCTCGTCGAGCCCGCGCTTGCGGGCGTTGTAGGCATCGGTCTCCGATTCCACGACGCTGGACAGCGCCGACACGTCGGATGGGAACTGCAAGGCCCGGCCGTTCGCCTCGGCCGTCAGCCGCGCGACCGTGCCGCGCAGCGCAGCGCGCTTGACCTGGCCCTCGTTCTGCTGCGATTCGAAGCGCGTCGGGTCGAGCTGCGCCAGCTCCTGCCCCTCCTGCACCTGCATGCCCTCGCGCACGAACAGCTCGCGCAGGATGCCGCCCTCCAGGCTCGCGATCACCTGCTCCTTGCCGTCGGGCACCACGCGGCCGTCGGCACGCGTGATCTCGTCGACGCGAGCGGTCGACGCCCATGCGATCGCGACGATCACCGCGAGCGCCATCAGGTACAGCGTCCAGGTCGCGCGCGACATGTCGTCCATCACCTGCGCGGCGCGGACCTCGCTGAGGAACTTGGCGTCGCCGGCTTTCAGCTCGGCTTGTTTCTTCTTGCCGAACATGCTCAGACTGCCGCCTCACGTTGCACCGGTTGGGTGGCCGGATGCAGGTGGACATTGCCCGGGCCCGTGCCCTCCGGCGTCGCCGTCGCCGCCGGCTTCGCACCCGACAACGCCGCCAGCACCTGGGCCTTCGGCCCGTCGAGCACGACCCTGCCGCCGTCGACCACGATCACCCGCTGCGCCAGCTCCAGCACCGCCGGGCGGTGCGTCACCATGATCAGCGTGCGCTTGCCGGCCGCCTCGTTCAGCTGGCGCAGGAACATCACTTCCGATTGCGCATCCATCGAACTCGTCGGCTCGTCCATCAGCAGGATCTGCGGCTGCGTCGCGAGGCAGCGTGCCAGCGCGACCAGCTGCCGCTGCCCGCCCGACAGCAGCCCGCCCATCTCGCCGACCGACAGCTCCCAGCCCTGCGGGTGCGAGGCGACCACGCGGTCGAGCCCGGTCACGCGGGCCACCTCGGCCAGCCGCGCCGGGTCGACCGTCGCGCGGCCGAGCATCACGTTCTCGCGCAGCGTGCCGTTGAACAGCCGCGGCTCCTGCGACACGAAACCGACCTTCGCGCGGAAGTCGGCCGGATCGATCTGCCGCAGGTCGATGCCGTCGGCCTCGACCATGCCCTCGGTCGGCTGGTACAGCCCCGCCAGCAGCCGCAGGATCGTCGACTTGCCGCTGCCGATGCGCCCGAGGATCACGACCCGCTCGCCCGGCTCGAATTTCAGGTTGATGCCCTTCAGCACCTTCGGCGCCGCCGCGTCGCCGCCGGTCGCCGGGTAGGCGAAGCTCAGGTCGTTCAGCGCCAGCTTGCCGGTGACGCGGTGGTTCGCGATGTAGCTCTTGCCGTGCTCGCGCTCCACCGGCAGCGCCATCATCTGGTCGAGCGCCACCATCGCCGCACGGGCGCCCTGGTAGCGCGTCGCGAGGCTGACCACGCTGCCGAGCGGCGCGATCGCGCGCCCGGCGAACATCACCGCGCCGATCAGCGCCCCGCCGCTCACCGCGCCTTCCTTGATCAGGTACACGCCCCACACCAGCATCACCAGCGTGATGGCCTGCTGCGCGGCGGCCGAGATGTTGTTGGTGAGCCCCGACAGCGCCCGCGCGCGCAGCGCCGAATCGGCGGCCGCCGCGGTGGCGTCTTCATAGCGGCGCAGGAACTGGCCCTGCGCGCCGGCGGCCTTCAGGTCTTCGATGCCCTCCACCGCCTCGACCAGCATGCCCTGCAGGTCGGCCTGGTGGTGCATGTTGGCCGCCATCGAGCGGCGCAGCGAACCCTGGATCGCCCAGGCCAGGCCGAGGATCAGCGGGATCGCGAGCACGATCACCCAGCCGAGCGGCCCGCCGATGATGAAGACCATCGCGACGAACAGCGCGATGAACGGCAGGTCGCTGACGGCCGACAGCGTCGCGCCGGCGAAGAAGTCGCGCACCAGCTCGATCTGCGCCAGGTGGTGCGCGTACGAGCCGGCCGACGCCGGCCGGTGCTCCATGCGCACGCCCAGCGTCTGGCGGAACAGCATCGAGCCGATGATCAGGTCGGCCTTCTTGCCGGCCGCGTCGATCAGGTGGGTGCGCAGCTGGCGCGCGACCAGGTCGAACACCAGCGCGAGCGCCGCGCCGGTGGCCAGCGCCCACAGCGTGACGAAGGCCTGGTGCGGGATCACCTTGTCGTAGACCACCGAAGTGACCAGGCCGGTCACCATCATCAGCACGTTGCTGAGCAGCGCCGCCAGCAGCGACGAACGGTAGTACGGGATGAAGCGGCGCATCGTGCCCCACAGCCAGTGGCTGTTCGGGTCGCGCAGCGCCTCGTTGTGCTCGGCGTTCGGCGCCTGCACCTTCGGCGACGCGACGAACGCGATGCCGGTGTACTCGCCGGCCAGCTCGGCCTCGCTCGCCTTGCAGGTGTGCGACTCCGGCCCCGGCATCACCACCTCGTACGCCTCGGCCGACAGGCGCTTGACGACGATGCAGGCATCGCCGTTGCGCAGCAGCAGCACGGCCGGCAGCAGCAGCGAATGGATCTCGGCGATCTTGCGCTGCACCAGCCCGGCGTTGAAGCCGGCCTCGCGCATCGCACGCACCGCCTGGTCGGGCCCGAGCGCGCCGGCCAGCGGCATGCCGGCCAGCAGCGAGGCCGCCGAGCGCTCGCGGCCGTGGTGGCGCGTCAGCCAGACGATGGACTGCAGCAGCGCATCGTCCGGCGGCACCGCGGCAGCGCCGCCGGCTCCGGGTTCGATGAAGGGCTCTTGTCGGTCCATGGGTCAGGGGTGCGCCGTCGTGACCCGGTCAGCCGCGGTGCTGCAGCGCGAGCCGCTCGAACTCGGTCTCGATGTCGCGCACCAGGCCGGGCACGTCGAACAGCTTCGATTGCCGGCCGTGCTCGGCCAGGTAGCGCTTGTACGACGCGATGCGCGCCGGGTTGTGGCCCAGCTGCACGCCCAGGCGTTCGTAGTCGTCGATCGAGCCGGTGATCAGGTCGGGCAGGCCGACGGCCGTCAGCAGGCTGCCGGCCATGCGCGCGATGTAGGTGCGGCCGGCGCAGGTGAGGATCGGCAGGCCCATCCACAGCGCATCGCTCGCGGTGGTGCCGGCGTTGTACGGGAAGGTGTCGAGGAAYAGGTCGGCCAGCGGGAAGCGCGCCAGGTAGTCGGCCGGCATCACCCGCGGCGCGAAGACCAGCCGCTCGCGCGCGATGCCRAACGCGTCGGCCTGGCGCAGCAGGTTCTCCTGCGACCATTCGTTGTCGGCCAGCAGCCACAGCACGCTGCGCGGCACCTGCTGCAGCATGCGCATCCAGCTCGCGAACACCGGCTCGGTGAACTTGTGGTTGTTGTTGAACGAGCAGAACACGAAGGCGTCTTCCGGCAGCCCGTACTGCGCGCGCGTCGGCACCGCGCCGCTCTCGCGCTGGCGGTCGCTGACCTGGTAGCAGTGCGGCACGTACAGCGGCTTCTCGGTCATGTAGGGCAGCAGCTCGGGCGGCATCACGAAGCGGTCGGCCAGG
This sequence comes from Rhizobacter sp. P3_C12, assembly GCF_056402735.1. Lineage (NCBI taxonomy): Bacteria > Pseudomonadati > Pseudomonadota > Betaproteobacteria > Burkholderiales > Sphaerotilaceae > Rhizobacter > Rhizobacter sp. P3_C12. The sequence goes on along the minus strand of NZ_JBFUGW010000029.1, from coordinate 18,589 downwards.
ATCCAGTCGACGCCCGGCAGGCCGGAGGTGGCCGGCAGGCCCAGGTAGCTGACCTGCACCGGCGCCGGGCGGTGGCCGAGGATGGCCGGCCGCGCGCCGTTGGTGATGCCCTGCAGGTCGACCAGCACGTCGATGCCGTGCTGCGCGATCAGCTGGGCCGCCGTCGCGTCGTCGACGCCGGCGAGCGGCACGAACACGTCCATGGCCTTGCGCAGCCGGGCGCGCAGCGGCGTGCCGTCCTCGCGCGACCAGCAGAAGCCGTGCACCTCGAAGCGGCTGCGGTCGTGCAGCTCCAGCAGCTCGGCGGTCAGCAGCCCGACCGCATGCATGCACAGGTCGCCCGACAGGTAGCCGATCCGGATGCGGCCGGTGCGCGGCGGGCGGCCGGCATGCACCGGCACGGCCGGCGGCTTGGGCACGCGGGTGTGCACGAAGCGCTGCGCCGCCATCAGCTGCACCGCGGGGTCGTCGCTCAGGCCGAGCGTCGCCAGCGGCGAGGTGCCGACCATCATCTGGTTCGGCGTGACCTCGCCCACCGCCTGGTAGACCGGCCATTCGCACTGCTTCTGGCGGATGTGCACGTAGTGCTGCAGCACGTCGGACTGGTCGGCCTTCAGCTCGAGGCTCTTCACCAGGCAGGCCTCGGATTCGGCGAAGCGGCGCTGCATCTCCAGCAGCCGGGCCAGGTTGTTCAGCGCATGCAGCCGGATCTCGCGCAGGCCCTGCGGGTTCGATTCGGTGACCTCGACGACGGTGCGCCACTCGGCGAGCGCCTCTTCGGGGCGGCCCAGGTGCTCCAGCTGGTGACCCAGGTTCAGGCGCGCCTGCGGGAAATCGGCATGGAAGGCGAGCGCCCGGCGGTAGGCCTGCTCGGCCTCGACATGGCGGTTCATCAGCCCCAGCACGGTGCCCCAGTTGAAGCAGGCGACGTGGCGCCACGGCGATTCGGTGTGGGCGATCCAGTTCTCGTACAGCTGCGCCGACGCCTCGGCCAGGCCGCGCTGGGCCAGGCTCTGGGCGCGGTCGAGCAGCTCGTTGAGCTGCATCCCGCCCGAGCGGGCATGCGCAATCTCGCGTTCCACCTCGGCGGGGGTCGCGGAGGAGGCGGGCGTGGCGGGGCGGTGGTCCATGCGTGGGGCGTCCGTGAGGGGCCGGAGAATATCGGTTCGCCCCATTGTGGGCAGAGCGGCCCGCCGGCGGTCAGGGCAACAGGTACATAAATACCGGTCACTTCGGCGCCCACTTTGCCGCCCATCCGGCTCTTCCGACGCGGCGGTCCATGGGGTTTTCGTGAGCGGTGTCACGGATCTTGCAGCGCCCAGGGGCACAATCGCCCGACCCGTCCCTGCGATGACCCCTCACGGAGAGCTGCCCATGGCCCAAGACGCCAAGTCCACCAAGAAGTCCCACGCCTTCTCGAACACGCTGAAGACGCTGAAGACCGGTTCCGGCAAGGCCGGGCAGTATTTCTCGCTGCCGGAGCTGGCCAAGACCCACCCGAACGTCAACCAGCTGCCGATCTCGATCCGCATCGTGCTCGAGTCGGTGCTGCGCAACTGCGACGGCAAGAAGGTCACGCCGGAGCACGTGGCCCAGCTCGCCAACTGGCAGCCCACCGCCGAGCGCGTCGACGAGATCCCGTTCGTGGTCGCCCGCGTCGTGCTGCAGGATTTCACCGGCGTGCCGCTGCTGGCCGACCTGGCCGCGATGCGCAGCGTGGCCGCGGCGATGGGCAAGAACCCGAAGACCATCGAGCCGCTGGTGCCGGTCGACCTGGTCGTCGACCACTCGGTGATGGTCGACTACTACGGCACCAAGAACGCGCTCGACCTGAACATGAAGCTCGAGTTCCAGCGCAACAACGAGCGCTACGAGTTCATGAAGTGGGGCATGCAGGCCTTCGACACCTTCGGCGTCGTGCCGCCGGGCTTCGGCATCGTGCACCAGGTGAACCTCGAGTACCTGGCGCGCGGCGTGCACAAGAAGGACGGCATCTACTACCCGGATTCGCTGGTCGGCACCGACAGCCACACGACGATGATCAACGGCATCGGCGTGGTCGGCTGGGGCGTCGGCGGCATCGAGGCCGAGGCCGGCATGCTCGGCCAGCCGGTCTACTTCCTGACGCCCGACGTGGTCGGCCTGGAGCTCACCGGCCAGCTGCGCGAAGGCGTGACCGCCACCGACCTGGTGCTCACCGTCACCGAGCTGCTGCGGCGCGAGAAGGTGGTCGGCAAGTTCGTCGAGTTCTTCGGCGAGGGCACCAGCACGCTGTCGCTGCCCGACCGCGCGACCATCGCCAACATGGCACCCGAGTACGGCGCGACGATGGGCTTCTTCCCGGTCGACGGCAAGACCATCGACTACTTCAAGGGCACCGGCCGCACCAAGGGCGAGATCGATGCGTTCGAGAGCTACTTCAAGGCGCAGGGCATGTTCGGCGTGCCGAAATCGGGCGACATCCACTTCTCGAAGGAGGTCTCGCTCGACCTGTCGACGGTGACGCCGTCGCTGGCCGGCCCGAAGCGCCCGCAGGACCGCATCGAGCTCGGCAAGATGAAGAGCGAGTTCACCGAGCTGTTCAGCAAGCCGACCTCGGCCAACGGCTTCAACCAGCCGGCCGAGAAGCTGCACCAGGTGTTCACGACGAAGGACGGCCTGGAGGTGCGCAACGGCGACGTGCTGATCGCCGCGATCACCTCGTGCACCAACACCTCGAACCCGGCGGTGCTGCTGGCCGCCGGCCTGCTGGCCAAGAAGGCGGTGGAGGCCGGGCTGACGGTGGCCAAGCACATCAAGACCTCGCTCGCGCCCGGCTCGCGCATCGTCACCGAGTACCTCGAGAAGACCGGCCTCACGCCCTACCTCGACAAGCTCGGCTTCAACCTGGCCGGCTACGGCTGCACCACCTGCATCGGCAATGCCGGCGACCTGACCCCCGAGCTGAACGAGCTGATCACGAAGAACGACTTGGTGTGCGCCGCGGTGCTGTCGGGCAACCGCAACTTCGAGGCGCGCATCCACCCGAACCTGAAGGCGAACTTCCTCGCGTCGCCGCCGCTGGTGGTGGCCTATGCGATCGCCGGCAACGCGACGCGCGACCTGATGACCGAGCCGGTCGGCAAGGGCAAGGGCGGGCGCGACATCTACCTCGGCGACATCTGGCCGAGCGCCGACGAGATCGCCAAGCTGATGAAGTTCGCGATGAACGCCGGGGCCTACCGCGACAACTACGAGAAGATCGACCGCAAGCCCGGCAAGCTGTGGGAGCAGATCAAGGGCGTGAAGGGCGAGGTCTACACCTGGCCGAACAGCACCTACATCGCGAAGCCGCCGTTCTTCGACGACTTCCACATGACGCCGGCGCTGGCCGACGCGGGCGTGAAGGGTGCGCGCGCGATGGCGCTGTTCGGCGACTCGATCACCACCGACCACATCTCGCCGGCCGGCTCGATCAAGGAGGCCACGCCGGCCGGCAAGTGGCTGAAGGACAACGGCGTGCTGAAGGCCGACTTCAACAGCTACGGCTCGCGCCGCGGCAACCACGACGTGATGGTGCGCGGCACCTTCGCCAACGTGCGGATCAAGAACCTGATGATCCCGCCGAACGAGGACGGCAGCCGCGAGGAAGGCGGCCTGACGCGCTTCCAGCCGGGCAACGAGAAGATGTTCATCTACGACGCGGCGATGAAGTACATGGCGGCCGGCACGCCGACCATCGTGTTCGCCGGCGAGGAATACGGCACCGGCTCGTCGCGCGACTGGGCGGCCAAGGGCACGCAGCTGCTGGGCATCAAGGCGGTGGTGGCGCGCAGCTACGAGCGCATCCACCGGTCGAACCTGGTGGGCATGGGGGTGCTGCCGCTGCAGTTCCGCGGCACGGATTCATGGCAGTCGCTGGGCATCACCGGCGACGAGACCTTCGACGTGCTGCTGGGCGCCGACCTGAAGCCGCAGCAGGAGGCGACGCTCGTGATCAAGCGGGTGGACGGCACGCAGCACGACGTGAAGCTGACGCTGCGCATCGACACGCCGATCGAGGTGGACTACTACAAGCACGGCGGGATCCTGCCGTTCGTGCTGCGGCAGTTGCTGGCGGCGTAGCGCCCCTCCCCGTTCGCCCTGAGCTTGTCGAAGGGTCGGGCTGCGCCTGTCGAAGCCCTCGTCCCGTGCGAGCAGGCCCTTCGACAGGCTCAGGGCGAACGGGAGTGGACGGCCTTCGCGAACACTTGCTCCGAGAACCCGACGGTCACGCGGCCATCAGCCCAGCGCACGACCGGGCGCTTGATCGTGCTGGGCTGCGCCTGCATCACGGCGCGCGCCGATGCGGCATCGGTCACGCCGGCCTTGGTGGCGTCGTCCAGCCCACGCCACATCGTGCCCTTGCGGTTCAGCAGCGTCTCCCACTCGACCTGCTGCAGCCAGCCGTCGATCAGCGCGTCGGGCACGCCCTCTTTCTTGAAGTCGTGGAACTGCACTTCGGCGCCCTGCCCGGCCAGCCACTGGCGGGCTTTCTTGACGGTGTCGCAGTTGGGAATGCCATACAGGGAGATCGAAGCGGAAGCGCTCATGGTCGGCTGTCGTTGTCGTGATCGTTGTAGTCGCACATCGGATCGATCCCGTACCCRGTCTCGACCACCTTGCCATCATCGCCGACGCTGACCTGGAACCACTGGCAGAACGGTGTCCAGTAGCGGTACGACCACACCGTCAGGTGCTGCCGGCCGATGCGCTGCTGCTGCGCCGGACGGCCGAACTCGAACAGGATCTGCGAGCCCGGCGTGCCGATGGCCACCGCGTTGAAGCGCTCCTCTGTCAGCACCTGCTGCCAGCCACCCAGCCGCCCCTGCGCATCGACGTCGAGCATGTAGGTGTGCTTGCCGAACGGGCCACGCGCGTACTCGAGGCGCTTGCCGCCATCGGGCAACGGGTACTCGCCGGTCGGCGGGCCCATGCGCTCGGTGATCGCGCCGGTGGTCGCACCGGGCATCAGGCCGCCAGGGTCGTAGCCTGCGCAGCCGACGAGGAACGCCACCAGCAGCCATGCCGCAATGTTCTTCACGACAGCACCAGCTTCAGAACCAGCCCGCTTTCTGCGCACCTGCGAGCAATGCGGTTGCCAGCTCGGCCATCTGCTTGTTGACTTCCTTCGACGGCGCGGTGGTCGCGCGGCCGGTCCACAGCAGCTTGCCGCTGCGCACGTCGGTGATGCTGGTCTCGGCCGCATAGCCGACCGTCGCGTTGCCGCCACCGCCGACCGGTGTCGACATGCCGACCCCCAGCCCGACGCCGGAGCCGAAAGTGCCGAGCCCGAAGCCGAGGCTCACGCCGCTGTCGGGGCGCGACAGCGAAGGCATCGCGCGCGTGCGCAGCACCGCGCTGGCGCCACGCTCGCGCGCGATCGCGACGTACTCGTTGGTGGGCCTGGATGCGGCGGCCGCGTTGCCGGCCAGCGTGCGATCGGTGTCGTCGAACGCGACCGCCGTCGCGCCGCGCGCGGTGACCTCGGAACGCATCTGGTCCTGGCAGATCTGGCGCAGCGGCGCCTCGTCGGCATCGCACACCACCAGCAGCTTCGCGCCTTGCAGCGAGGTCGGCGCCGCGGCCGGGTCACTCCATTGCGAATCGAGGCGCGTGGTCGATGCACAACCCGCCGCCACCAGCAGCACCAACGGGCCGCACAGCCCGCCCATCCATCGGATCGTGACCATCGCGTCGCTCCAGAAAGAGAAGAGGCGGTCAGTGCGCTGCACTGACCGCCAAGGGACCGCCGAATTCGGAGGAGCATTACCAGCGGCCCAACCCCGAAGTCATGCTAAGACCGAGGCTCGAGGCGCGGTGTAGGACGAAATCCCGACCTGCCCTAGGCGCCCCGGCCAGCCCCGGCCGATGCCGGCCATTCTGGCTCAGAGACGTGGATCAGGGACGTGGATCAGAGACCGAGCCGCGGACGGCCCGGCGCGGCGCTCACCGGCGCGCGGGCCGGCAGGTCGGCGTCGCGTGCCACCACCGGCGGCTCGACCGCCACTGGCGCGCTGCGGCTGAACCATTCGGGCAGCCAGGCCAGCAGCCACGAGAGCGCGAGGAAGGCACCGAAGCCGATCACCGCGAACGCCACCATCATCACGGCGTGCTCCCACGGATCGGTGAGGAAGCCGAACGCCAGGGCAGACAGTGCGGCCATGCCACCCGCCCGCCAGCGGCCGTTGGAGCCGAGCATGCCGCCGAGCGCCACGCCATAGCTGCACAGGAAGATCAACGCCAGCAGCAACTGGGGCAGGCCCATGGTGCGAAGGGTTTGGTGCAGGTCCGACATGGTTTTCAGCGTATTCGCGCGGTGTCGGTTTGCGTGTAGGAAGAAAGCTCGATATTTCAGAGCTGTAACGGACGTAGCTGCCGTGCAACAGGCGCCTTGCGCAAAATCGCACGTCCGCGGTCGGTGAGCTTCAAAACGCCGTCTTCTTCGCTGAGCAGGCCCTGCACGCAGTAGGCCTGCACGAGGTCTTCGCTGATCGCATTGCCGTGCTTCTCGTACAGGAACTGCATCGCCTGGTCGAAGGCAGGAAGGTAGCTGGTGTCCATGCGTGGCCCCACAGTTGGCGGAATGGGGCCCACTTTACGGATGCACACTTTGTTGCGGCATCGCGCATTCGAGGGGGTTGATTTCCCCCTCAAGGAGGAGCCGCAGCGCCGTACCAGCGTTGCAGCGCCAGCTGCCCGTGGCGCTCGCGCGCGTCCGGCGACGGCAGCCAGCGCCGCCAGCTCGCCGCGGCGCGTGCGAGGAAATCGAGCAGCGCCATGTGCTGGCGCAGCACGCGCTGCTGGCGGTGCGCGATCAGCGGGTTGAAGATGCCATGGCGCGAGAACAGCTGGCGGGGATTCTTCTTGACCCACAGCCACGAGCCCATCTCCAGCGTCAGCGGCAGCAGCAGGCGCTGCGGCAGCGCCGACGCGCGCTGGTAGAGGTGATCCCACAGGTCGCCGTGCGCGAGGTACTGGCGGCTCTGCGGCTCGAACACATAGCGGTTGTTCGGATGCGACTGCTGGAAGATGCCGTGCAGCGCGTCCATCTCGGCCAGGTGCGCCATCGGCGCGCGCGTGTGCGCATACGGGAACCACAGCCGGTCGCGCAGCCCGAAGCCCGAGTGGCAGTCGACCGCCAGGCTGAACGGCCGCGTGAGCAACTCGTCTTCGACCACGCGGCACAGCGCCGCGCTCTCGGGCTGCATCGGCGCACCCGCCGGGCCGCGGTACCACGGCAGCGATGCGCTCAGGCGCTGCCCGCCGAGCAGGAAGGGCACGCGGTCCTGCGCCTCGACCGGCGCGTTGCGCATCAGGTCGACGCCCTGCGGGTTGGCCCGCGTGCCGCGTGCGATGCCGCCGGGGTTGACGACCGGCATGAACACCATGCGCACGCCGTCGAGCTGGCGATGCAGCGACTCGTCCCAGCGCAATCGCATCACCAGGCTGCGCAGGTGCGCCATCACGACGGCGGAGCCGATGCGCTCCAGCCCGTGCACGCCACCGAAGAAGCCGACCGCCGGGATGTCGGGCGCCGGGTTGCCGAGCGTCACCGCGATCACCGGCAGGCGCTGCCCGCCTGCGGTGGCAGCAGCGTCGACCTCGCACAGCACCCGCGCGTCCAGGTGCGTGCCGCCCTCGTCGATGAGGCGCTGCAATTCGATCAGTTCGGTCGGGGTCTGCAAGGGATGCCGGGCTCGCGGTGCCGGGCGAGGATAGCGCGGGCAGCGCGCGCGGTCTGCCATCAAACCGTCACGCAGGATTGCTACGGTGCCGGATCGCCCACTCAGGAGACGCCGATGAATGGCAGCATCCCCAGGCCCTGGAGCCGCCCCGGACTGGCATGGCAGATCGGGGTCGCGGTCGCGAGCAGCCTGCTGTGGGGCGCGATCGAACTGGCCGCGCTGTGCCGGGCGCGCTGGAAGGCGGCCCGGTGATATGACGGCCCCTCGCCCGGCGAGTACGCCGAGCGGTCCCCCGAGGGGACGCGGCCGGCTTGGGGCGGCCCGGCGCTCGGCCCGCTAGGCCCCGATCCCGGCGGCCTCCAGGCTGGCCGTGAGGCCGTCGATCATCAGGTCGACCTCGGCCTCGGTGAYGGTGAGCGCCGGCATGAAGCGCAGCACCGCGGGCCGCGGGGCATTGAGCAGCAGGCCGGCGCCGGTGCGGGCATGCGTCACCACGTCGGCGGCCTGCGGCCGGCCGAGGTCGAGCGCGCGCAGCAACCCGATGCCGCGCGCCCCTTGCAGGCCGAACCGGTCGGACAGCGCCTGCAGCCGATCGCCCAGGTGATCGCCGGTGGCGCGCACCCGCGCCAGGAAACCGTCGGCCAGCACCTCGTGCAGCACCGACAGGCCGACCGCACACATCAGCGGGTTGCCGTTGAAGGTGCCGCCCTGGTCGCCGTGCGCGAACACGCAGGCCCGCTGCCGGGCCAGCAGCGCACCGATCGGCACGCCGCCGCCCAGGCCCTTGGCCAGCGTCGCGATGTCCGGCACGACGCCGAAATGCTGGTAGCCGAACAGCGTGCCCAGGCGGCCGATGCCGGTCTGGACTTCATCGAACACCAGCAGCAGCCCGTGCCGGTCGCACAGCGCGCGCAGGCCCTGCAGGAACTCGGGCGTGGCCGCATGCACGCCGCTTTCGCCCTGCACCGGCTCGAGCATGACGGCCACGGTGTCCGGGCCGACCAGCGCCTGCACCGACGCGAGGTCGTTGAGCACGGCCTTCGGGAACCCGGCCACCTGCGGCGCGAACATGCGGTCCCAGCCCGGCTTGCCGGAGGCCGACATCGTGGCCAGCGTGCGGCCGTGGAAGGCGTCGCGGAAGGTGATGATCTCGTGGGCGCCGCCCCGGTGCAGCTGCCCCCACTTGCGGGCCAGCTTGATGGCACCTTCGTTCGCCTCGGCGCCGCTGTTGGTGAAGAACACCTGGTCGAAGTCGCTGTGCCGGCACAGCAGCTCCGCCAGCGCGAGCGCCGGCGCATTGTGGAAGGCCGGGCTGGGCGTGAGCAGCAGCGCGGACTGCCGCACCAGCGCCTCGCGGATGCAAGCCGGTGCGTGGCCGAGCGTGTTCACCGCCCAGCCTTGCACGAAGTCCAGGTGGCGCCGGCCGCGGTCGTCCCACAACCAGCTGCCTTCGCCGCGCAGGAACAGCTGGTCCGGGCGGGCGGTGATGTCCATCAGCGCGTGGCTCATTGGAGTAGCTTCGTGCTGCGCACTCCGGTATTCGCCCTTGGAGCGGTCCGGCGGGCTCATGCGGCGTGCTCCAGGGCTTGGGTAGCGTATTCAGGCGTGTCGATCGCGGGGGCATCGGCCAGCCCGAGCATCAGCGCGAGGTTCTGCACCGCGGCACCCGACGCGCCCTTGCCGAGGTTGTCGAAGACGGCGCTCAGCAGCAGCTGGCCGTGGGCGTCGTGGCCGAACACCGCGAGCTGCAGGTCATTGCTGCCGTTGCGGGCCTGCGGATCGAGCCCCGCCATCGCGCCGGTGCGGTCGGCATCCAGCACCTGCACATGGCGGCAGTCGCGGTAGCGCCGAGCGAGCAGGTCGCGCACCGCCTGCGCCGACATCGGCCGCTGCAGCATCGAGGCATGCAGAGGGATCGTCAGCGCGATGCCTTGCCGGAAGTTGCCGTACGACGGCACGAAGAACGGCCGGCGCTGCAGGCCGGCATGCTGCTCGATTTCGGGCACGTGCTTGTGCTGCAGGCCGAGGCCGTAGGTCTGGAACGGCAAGGCCGCTGCGGCAGCCGGGCCTTCGTGGGCGTCGATGCCCTCGCGCCCGCGTCCGGAGTAGCCGGACACGGCGTGGATGCTCAACGGCGCATCGGCGCGCAGGCAGCCGGCCTCGACCAGCGGGCGCAGCAGCGCGACGGCCCCGGTCGGGTAGCAGCCCGGATTGCTGACGCGCCGAGCCTGGGCGATGCGCCCGGGCTGCTGCGGTGCCATCTCCGGAAAGCCGTAGACCCACTGCGCATCGGTGCGGTGCGCCGACGAGGCATCGATCACCCGCACGCGCGGGTTGCGGATGGCGGCCACCGCCTGGCGCGCGGCCTCGTCGGGCAGGCACAGCACCGCCACGTCGCAGTCGTTGATGGCAGCGGCACGCGCGGCCGCATCCTTGCGCAACGCGTCGGGCAGCGTCACGAGGGTGATGTCGCGTCGCCCGGCCAGCCGCGCGCGGATCTGCAGGCCGGTGGTGCCCTGGTCGCCGTCGATGAAAACGCTCGCGCTCATGAAGTCCTCCTGGAATGGAAAGCAGAGCTTGCGGTTCGGCCGACGATCGGTAAAGTTGAATGTCATGAACAACAGATTCATGAAACCTGAAGCACCATGAGAGAACTGAACCTCGACCAGTTGCGCACGCTGGTGACGATCGCCGAGCTTGGATCGTTCGCCGCCGCGGCGCGCCACCTGCACCTGGCCGCGCCGACCGTCAGCCTGCACGTGGCCGAACTGGAGTCGCGCCTGGGCGCGCCGCTGCTGCTGCGCCAGCGCCAGCGCGTGCTGCCCACCGGGATCGGCGAGGGGCTGGTCGAGCGCGCCCGGCGCCTGCTGGCCGATGTCGATGCGGCGCTCGACGAAGTGGCGCAGCGGGTCGAAGGCCGCGCCGGGCGGGTGCGGGTCGGGGCCTCCACCGGCGCGCTGGCCTGGCTGCTGCCGCTGGCGCTCGAGGCCATCGGGCGCGACCACCCGGGCATCGACGTGCAGGTTGCGGTGCTGACCTCGCAGGAGGCCTTGACCCGCGTGCAGGAAGGCACGCTCGACATCGGCCTGGTGGCGCTGCCGCAGGCCGCCGTCAAGGGCCTGCAGATCGTGCCCTGGCGCCGCGACCCCGTGATGGCCTTCCTGCCGCGCGCCTGGACGGTGCCGCGCACGATCACGCCGGCCTGGCTCGCGGGCCGCCCGCTGATCGCCAACGACGCCACCACCCGGTTGCACCGCATGACGACGGATTGGTTCGCCAGCGCCGGCGAGCAGCCACAGCCGCGCATCGAGCTGAACTTCAACGATGCCATCAAGAGCCTGGTGGCGGCCGGCTACGGCGCCGCGCTGTTGCCGCGCGAGGAAGGCGCGGCGACGCTCGACGAGCGCATCGTGATCAAGCCGCTCACGCCGCGCCTGTGGCGGCCGCTGGGCCTGGCCCACCGCGCCGGCAGGCCCGAGCCCGCGACGCGGCACATGCTGGACGCGCTGATGGCGATCCGGCAACGTTGATCCGGCGCCCTAGGGCAGACCGGGCGACACCCTGCTGCGGGTCGGTTTCAGCGACAAGGCCGGCCGCTCGACCAGGTACCACGACAACGCGGCCGCCGGCAACACGAGCGCCAGCACGAGTGCCAGGTGCAACGCCAGCGGCGCATCGCGCCCCAGGGCCACCACCGCCACCTGTTGGGCCGGCCAGGCCCACAGGTAGATGCCGAAGCTGAAATCGCCCCAGCGTGCCGCTGCGCGCAGCCCCGGCCATGATCGTCGCCCGATCCACACGCTGCCCGCCGGCACGATCAGCAGGCTGCCGAGTTCCGGCTGGCCGAGCATGACGCACAGCAATCCGGCTCCGACCAGCACGGGCACGACGCGTTGGCGTTGATCGAAGTGAAACAGCAGTCCGCCGCAGAGAAAGAACGCGCCGAAGTACGCCAGGTGGGGGAAATTTCCCCAGTCAAGCAAGGCGCCGGCCAGGCCGGCCTGCCCTCCTTGCCACGCGAATACCAGCAGCAGGAGGGCGAGGACGGTCAGCGCCCCCCACCTCAACCGGCGACCCATCACCCATCCGCCCACGGCCAGCAGCAGGTAGCAGGCCATCTCGTAGCGGATCGTCCACAAGGCTCCATTCAGTTCATGGCGAACCGTCGGTCCGAACGGCTGCAGGTCGACCTCCCTGAAGAACAGCCTCGTGAACCACCATTGCACCCCCATGAGGTCGAGGTCGTCCCTGGCGTACCACCAGGCCGCGAGCCCGCAGACGATCACGTTGACCGCATAGGCGGGCCAGATGCGCAGGAAGCGCCGCTGTGCAAAGCGCAGCACCGACCCATCGCGCGCCCAGCTGCCGAACACGAGGTAGCCGCTCATGGCGAAGAAGACGAGCACGGCCAGGTGCCCCGGTGATCGCATCCCGCCCGGCAGCATCGGCTCGCTGCGACCGGTCAGCAGGAATGCGTGGCTCCACAGCACGGCCAGCGAAGCGACCAGGCGCACGCCATCGAAGTTGTCGCGATGCGTTGTTGCAGGGGTGCCAGCAGCCTCGACGTTCACACGCGAACTCCCTGCAGACAAAACGAAAACCCCGGAGAGTCGCATTGCTGCGGACTGTCCGGGGTTCTGTGTTGGTGGGCCCCGACAGATTCGAACTGTCGACCAACGGATTAAGAGTCCGCTGCTCTACCAACTGAGCTAGGAGCCCTGAAACTGGTGGGTTGTGCAGGACTTGAACCTGCGACCAACGGATTAAAAGTCCGCTGCTCTACCGACTGAGCTAACAACCCAGCAAGCCCATGACTATAACATGCCTTGCGGGGTCATCCTTGAATCAAGCCCGTGCGATGTCTGAACATCTTTGCGGGCGCTGCTTCAATTCAGCGGAGCCGCGATTGTAGCCCGATTTCGAGGGCTTCCGACGCCAGTACCAGTCCGAAAGTTGCCGTGACGACCACGCTCGATCCATAGCCGTGGCAGTTCAGGCTGCCGTCGGTTGTTGTGTCGATATCACAGGCGTCGCCCTCGGCGGCCGGCATCACCACCGCCTCGCGCGAGAACACGCAGCGCACGCCGATCGCGCCGCTGCGCGGGGCGCCATGCTGCTTGCGCAGGCGCTGCCGCAGCGAGGCCAGCAGCGGATCGTGCGTGACGTTCGCGAGATCGTCGACCTCCACCGCCTGCGGCCGGCGCTTGCCGCCGGCGGCGCCCGCCATCACGAGCGGCGTGCGTGTCGCGATCGCCCACTGCGCGAGCGCGAGCTTGGCCTGCACCTGGTCGCAGGCATCGATCACCGCGTCGACCGGGCCCGGCAGCAGCGCCGGCCAGTTGTCCGCGGTGACGAAGTCGTCGACCAGCTGCACGTCGCAACCCGGGTGGATGTCGGCAATGCGCTCGCGCAAGGCCTCGCCCTTCGCCTTGCCGAGCGTCGCGCCGGTCGCCTGCACCTGCCGGTTGATGTTCGACTCGGACACGTGGTCCATGTCGATCAGCACGAGCGACGCGATGCCGCTGCGCGCCAGCGCCTCCGCCGTCCAGGACCCGACGCCGCCCAGCCCCACCACCGCGACGCGCAGCGCACGCAGGCGCTGGTAGCCGGCCGCGCCGTACAGCCGGCGCAGACCGCCGAAGCGGCGCTCCAGGTCCGGCGCCAGCGGATCGGAAGCCAGCAGGTCGGAAACGGGCAGGTCGTTGACGGCGTTCACGGCAGCCCCGTCACTTCATCGACGCCAGCCGCTCCTTGGCAGCCTCGGCGGCCTCGGACTTCGGGTAGGTCTTCAGCAGGTCGTCCAGCGTGCGCTTCGCACCCTTCGCGTCCTTCAGCTCGAGCTGGCAGTTCGCGATCGACAGCAGCGCCTCGGGCGCGCGCGGACTGGCCGGCGCCACCTTCAGCAGCTCGCGGAACGACGCCGTGGCTTCGCGGTACTCGCGCTTGCCGTACTGCGCATTGCCGAGCCAGAACAGCGCCACGTCGTTGTAGCCGCTGGCCGGGTAGCGCTGGCGGAACGCGACGAAGGCCGACGCGGCGCCGGGGAAATCGCCCTTGCGCATCACCGCCATCGCATCGTCGAACTGCTTCTTCTCCTCCGGATCGACGAGGAATTCCTTGTCGTCCATCGTGACCTTCTGCGGTTCGAGCTTGCGGATGCGGTCGTCCACGCCCTGGGCGATGTCCTTCTGGCGGCGCTGCAGCTCGGACACATCGCGCGTGAGCTGCTCGTTCTGGCCGACCAGCCGTGCCGCGTCGCCGCGCATCAGCTCGATCTGCGTGTTCAGGTCGAGCAGGCTGCGCTTGAGCTTGCCGACCTCCTCGAGCAGCTGCGCGTTCATCTCGGCCTGGCGCTGCGCCTGCTGCTTGTTGCTCTCTTCGAGCTTGCCGCGCAGGTCGAGGATGGCCTTGCGCGCCTCGTCGTCGTCGAACAGGCCGGCGTGCGCGGCCGGCGCCGCCACCAGGGCCAGGGCCGCCAGCAGCGGCGCCCACCAGGCGCCGCCGGACCGTCCGCGAAGAATCGATTGCATGCCAGGCCTCCGGCTTACTTGGCGTTGAACTCGGCGCGGCGGTTCTTCGCCCAGGCGGCTTCATCGCTGCCCTGCACCGCCGGACGCTCCTTGCCGAAGCTGACGGCCTCGACCTGCGTCTGCGGCACGCCCAGCAGTTCCAGCGACTTCACGACCGCCTCGGCACGCTTCTGGCCCAGCGCCAGGTTGTACTCGCGGCCGCCGCGCTCGTCGGTGTGGCCTTCGATCGAGACCTTCTTCGCCTTGTTGGCCGACAGGCTCTTGGCCTGCGCTTCGATCGTCGGGCGGAACTCGTCCTTCACCACGTAGCTGTCGTAGTCGAAGTAGATGATGCTGCTGATCGCGGCCGGGGCGTTCTTCGTCAGGTCGACGCTCGCGACCTGCGACTGCGAGGTGCCGGCGTTGTTGGCGCCGCTGTTGGCCGCGGTGCCGCCGGTCGAGCGGTTTTCCACCGGGGCCGGCTTGTCGTCGAGCTTGACGCCGGAGGCGCAGCCTGCCAGGACGGCCGAGGTCAGGGCAGCGAGAAGGGTGAGACGAGTTGCTTTCATTGGAGACTCCTGGTCATGTTGTCGTCGAGAAAAGATGCGCCGGCCGCTTCGTCAGCGGCCGTACGGGCCCCACATGGGCTCGCGGACATCGGCGGCTGTCGACACCAGCTTCGCCTTGATCTTGCCGTCCAGCGTCGTGGTCATCAGCACGTCGCGCCCTTGTGCGCGCGATGCGTAGATGATCAGCCGGCCGTTCGGCGCAAAACTCGGGCTCTCGTCGTCGCTGGTGTCGCTCAAGGCCAGCGGCGTCGCGCCCGGGTTGGTCAGGTCCATCAGGTACAGCCGGAAGGCGTTGCCCTGGCGGGAAATGTAGGCGAGGTTGCGCCCGTCGGGGCTGAGCGACGGGCTGATGTTGTAGCTGCCCGAAAAGGTGACGCGCTCCACCGCCCCGCCGGCCAGCGCCGTGCGGTACACCTGCGGGCCACCCCCGCGGTCGCTGACGAAGTACAGCGTGCGGCCGTCGGGCGTGAACACCGGCTCGGTGTCGATCGCCTGGCTGGTGGTGATGCGCTTCGGCTCGCCGCCGTTGCGGCCCATCAGGTAGAGCTGCGAGATGCCGTCGCGGCTCAGCGTGACGGCCAGCGACTGCGAATCGGGCGACCAGGCCGGCGCGCTGTTCGAGCCGCGGAAGTTGGCGATCACGCGGCGCTCGCCGGTCGCGACGCTCTGCACGTAGACGATCGCCTTCTGCTTCTCGAATGACACGTAGGCCAGTTCCTGGCCGTTCGGCGCCCAGGCCGGCGAGATGATCGGCTCGGGGCTGTTCAGCGCGACCTGCCCGCCCTCGCCGTCGGCGTCGGCGATGCGCAGCGCGTAGCGGCTGCCGGTGCGGGTGACGTACGCGATGCGCGTCGAGAACACGCCCTTGTCGCCGGTCAGCTTCTCGTAGACGTAGTCGGCGATGCGGTGCGCGGCCAGCCGCAGGTCGGCCGGCTGCACGGCATTGCTCTGGCCGCCGAGCTCCTGGCCCTTGACGATGTCCCAGAGCTTGAAGCGCACGTCGAAGCGGCCGTCGGCCAGCCGCGTCACCGAGCCGGCCACCAGCGCGTCGGCGCCGCGGGAGCGCCATTCGCCCATCGCCGGCTGCGCGTTCTCGTCGATCGCGACGCTGGTGTCGACGCCGCGGAACACGCCGGCGCGCTCCAGGTCGGCCCGGATGATGGCCGACAGGGCCTGCGTGGTCTTGTCCTCGTCGCGGAATTTCGCGATCGCGATCGGCACCTGCGTCGCACCGACACCGGCGATCTCGACGCGGAACTGCGCAAACGCCGGGGTGACGGTCGTGGAAAGGGCCGCCCCGCCCAGGGCGAGTCCGGAGGCAACGGAGAAGTGACGTCGATTCAGCATCCAGTGTCCTGATCTCAAATTGTGGTCTTGGTTCCGGCAGCGTCGGCGAACGCCATTTTCAGGTATCGGTAATAGGTGCCTTCGGCGTTGTAGACCGCCAGCACGAAACCGAGCCGCCCGTCGAGGAAGCCGCGGCGCAGCAGGTAGGCCCGCAGGAACGCCCAGGCGCCATGGGCAAGCGCCGTACCCAGCCCGCCGCGGCCGCCGGCGCGCACCTTGTCGAGGGCGCGGCCGCTGCTGTAGCGGTTCATCTTGTCCAGCGCGTCGTGCAGCGTCGGCATGGTCTCGTGCAGCAGGTCGCCCGGCAGGCGCCCGACCGGCCCCTGCACGTCCAGCCGCTCGTGCACCAGGTCGTCGGTGAAGCGGGCGCGCCCGCGCAGGAACAGCCGCGTGACCCGGTCAGGGTACCAGTCGCCATGGCGCATCCACTGTCCGCAAAAACGCGACAGGCGTGACAACTGGTAGCCGGCGGGGCCTTCGGCGGGGTCCGCACCGGGCGTCACGGCGGCCCGGATCGCCGCCGCCAGCGCTTCGCTGACCCGCTCGTCGGCATCCAGGCTCAGCACCCAGCGCCCTTGCGCCAGCTCCAGCGCCCGGTTCTTCTGCCGGCCGAAACCCGGCCAGTCGTCGGTGCGGGTCACCCGGGCGCCGCGCGCCGCGGCCTGCTCGCGGGTGTCGTCGGTGCTGCCGGCGTCGACGACGATCCACTCGTCGGCGAACGCGACGCTCTTCAGGCAGTCCGCGATCTGGTGGCCTTCGTTGCGGGTGATGACGATGACCGACAGGTTGGGAACGGACATGGAAGGCGACAGGCGCATGCAGCGTGGAGGTGCCGGGATTGTAGGCAGTGCCGGCGAACGATAATGCGCCCGGAATGAGCACCCCCACCCCGCCCCTTGCCTTGCCACTGAAAGCCCGCCTGAAGCGCCTGGCGCCGTATTTCGCCGACAGCGGCCGGGGCTTCGTCCTGATGATCGTCGGCTCGATCATCGGCGCGCTGACCGAACCGGTGATGCCGGCGCTGATGAAGCCGCTGCTCGACAAGGGCTTCACCGCCGATGGCATTCCGCTGTGGATGGTGCCGGTCGCGATCATCGGGCTGTTCTTCATCCGCGGCGTCGCCGGGCTGATCGCGCAGTACGGCCTGGCCTGGTCGGCCAACCGCGGCACCCAGGCCCTGCGCACCGCGATGTTCCAGCGGCTGATGACGGTGCAGCCGACGCTGTTCAGCCACCACACCGCCAGCAGCCTGACCAACACGCTCACCTACGAGGTGCAGGCGGGCGCCGGCCTGCTGGTCGGCTCGGTGATGACGCTGGTGCGCGACTCGGCCACGCTGGTCGCGCTGCTGGCCTACCTGCTGTGGATGAACTGGCAGCTGACGCTGTTCGTCGGCGTGCTGGTGCCGGCGGTCGCCTTCGTGATGCGCAAGCTCAGCAAGCGGCTGCACCGGCTGACGGTCGAAGGCCAGCAGGCCACCGACCAGCTCGCCTACGTGGTCGAGGAGAACGTGCTGGCCTGGCGCATCGTGCGCCTGCACGGTGCCGAGGCCGGCCAGGCCGGCCGCTTCCGCGCCCTCAGCGACACGCTGCGCCGGCTCGCGATCAAGTCGACGATGGCGGCCGCGACGATGACGCCGGTGACACAGATGATCGCCGCCTGCGGCCTGTCGGCGGTGATCGTCGCGGCCCTCTGGCAGAGCACCCACTACGGCGGCACGGCCGGCAGCTTCGCCGCGTTCATCACCTGCATGCTGATGCTGCTGGCGCCGATCAAGCACCTGTCCGAGGTGGCCGGGCCGATCACCCGCGGGCTGGCCGCGCTGGAACGCGGCGTCGCGCTGATCACCGATGCGCCGGTCGAGGAAAGCGGCGGCTTCGACCCCGGGCGCGCCCAGGGCCGCGTCGAGATGCGCCACGTCGGCCTGCGCTACAAGACCGACCAGGCGCCGGCACTGGACGACGTGAACCTGCGGCTGAACGTCGGCGAGACGGTGGCGCTGGTCGGGCCGTCGGGCGCCGGCAAGACGACGCTGGTGAACCTGCTGCCGCGCTTCCTGGAGCCGAGCGACGGCGAGCTGCTGCTCGACGACCGGCCACTGCGCGAGTGGAACGTGGCCGCGCTGCGCCGCCAGTTCGCGCTGGTCAGCCAGGACGTGGTGCTGTTCAACGACACCGTGGCGGCCAACGTGGCGCTCGGCGACACCGTCCCGAACGACGCCCGCCAGGGAGAGGCCCGCCAGCTCGACACCGCCCGCGTGCGCGAGGCGCTGCGCGCGGCCAACCTGCTGAAGTTCGTCGACGAGATGCCGCAGGGCCTGGACACGCTGGTCGGCCACAACGGCAACCAGCTGTCGGGCGGCCAGCGGCAGCGGCTCGCGATCGCGCGCGCCCTCTACAAGGACGCGCCGATCCTGATCCTCGACGAGGCCACGTCGGCGCTCGATTCCGAATCCGAG
>NZ_JBFUGW010000028.1:0-37483 GCF_056402735.1 Rhizobacter sp. P3_C12 | reverse complement strand
CTGCATCGAGCACGCGGTGCGGCTGGCGCGCGGCGCCGAGATCTCCGCGATCGTCACCGCGCCGATCCACAAGGAAGCGCTGTCGGCCGCCGGCGTCGCGTTCCCGGGCCACACCGAGATGCTGCAGGCGCTGTCGGTCGATGCCGGTGAACCGCCACCGGTGCGCATGATGCTGGCCAACGAAGAGCTGCGCACCGTGCTCGTGACGATCCACCTGTCGCTGCGCCGCGCGATCGACGCGGTGACCTTCGACGCGGTGCTGCAGACGCTGCGCATCTCGCGCCAGGCGGCCGCGCGCTGGGGCATGCCGGCGCCGCGCATCGCCGTGGCGGGGCTGAACCCGCATGCCGGGGAGGGCGGCCTGTTCGGCGACGAGGAGATCCGCATCATCCGCCCGGCCATCGAGGCTGCGCGTTCCGAGGGCATCGACGCGAGCGGCCCGTACGCGCCCGACACGGTGTTCATGCGCGCGCGCCGCGGCGAATTCGACCTGGTCGTCGCGATGACGCACGACCACGGGCTGATCCCGGTGAAGTACCTCGGTGTGGAGCAGGGCGTCAACGTGACGCTGGGCCTGCCGTTCGTGCGCACCAGCCCCGATCACGGCACCGCGTTCGACATCGCCGGCAGCGGGCGGGCCGATGCGTCGAGCCTGCTGGCGGCCTTGCAGATGGCGCGTCGCCTGTAGCCCGGATGCCAATCCGGGATGTGTCCGACAACCCCCGGATTGCCATCCGGGCTACCTCAATGGCGCGTGGTCGGCTGCGCCGATGAAGAAGCCGACAGCGCCGCCAGCTGCTTGCGCGCCCGCGCGGTGGCGCGCTCCATCAGGTAGGCCTGCTCGAACGCCTTGAAGCGCCCGGTCTCGCACATGCGCGCGAGCATCCGCGAGGTCAGCGACACCGTCTCGTGGTGGCGCTTGCCGCGCGTGAACACGAAGAACGCGCGCCCCGGGCTCACGTAGCTCAGCCGCACCTTCTGCCACTGGTCGTTCAGGTGCATCTGGTACGCGAAGCCGAGCTTCACGTGGTCCATCAGCTGCACGCCGTGCGACGGCTCGGCCGGCTCGTTCGGCGACAGGTCGAGGTCGATGTCGACGCCGCCCACGTGCAGCGGGCCCGGCATCGTGTCGCCGCCGCCCGCGCCGGGCTCGGTGTCCGGCCCGCTGTCGGAGGTCAGGTCGATGTCGACGGTGCCCGACCAGTCGACCGCGCTCTCCTGCACGAGGCCGATGCGCTTGGCTTCGTCGGGCGAGAAGTGCGGCTCGATCGGCGCGGCGCCCATGCTGGACATCGGCACATCGCGCAGCAGGCCGTCGGGTTCCGGCAGCGGCGTGTTGAACACGCCCTCGAGCTGCTTGGCCAGCAGGTTGTATTCGAGCTCCGACAGCGGCTGGCCCTTCAGCGAATCGGCATGCGCCGGCAGCAGCTTGCTGAAGAACTCCTTCTGCGCCGCATCGGGCCAGCCGATCAGCGCCATGCCCTCGTTCAGGTCCTTCATCAGCGGCGGCAGCTGCATCAGGAACTTCTTGCGCATGGCCGGCGAGCCCTTGGGCTGCACGCTCATCACCAGGTCGCGGCCGGCGCGCTTGAGGCGCTGCACCAGCTCGGAATTGACGCCGTGCGACTTCGTGCCCTGGGCGAGTGCCTGGCTCCACACCTGCGACAGGAAGTTGCGCAGGTAGTCGGGCAGCGACAGCGGGTTCAGCGCGGCCTGCAGCTGCAGCATGTAGCGCTGCTGCACGCGCAGGTCGGATTCCTTCGCATCGACCAGCGACACCGCCGACGCGTTCGCCTGCACCTCGTCCTTGGCCTGCTGCGCGATGAAGGTCTCGAGCGCGCCGAGCTTGGAGGCGTACAGGTCGATCTGGTCGAAGTCGCCCTGCACGATCTCCTGCACGAGGTCGCGCACCCGCGTCATGAACTGCTTGCCGGCGCCCTCGTCGAGGTCGTCGAACGCGACGGCGAGCGACGCGATGCGGTTCACGAAGCGGCGCACCGGATGCTTGCGCGACGAGAAGAAGCTCGGGTCGGCCAGCGCGACGCGCAGCACCGGCAACTGCAGGCGGGCGATCTGGCGTGCCATCTGCGGCGGCACGCGCGGGTCGGACAGGATCTGGTCGAACAGGCTGCCGACCACGTCGATCACCATGTGGTCGAGCGAGCCGGTCGAGGCCTGGCGCAGCTCGTCGCGGTGCTGGCGGATCACGTTGACCGCCATCAGGCCCGACAGCCCCTCGTTGAGGCCGCCGCTGCCGGTGACGGCGCCGCTCAGGCTGCCGAGCGCGCTCGCGCGGCCGAGGCCCGGCGAGCCGGTGTGCAGGCCACCGCCGGTCGACCCGCCGAGGTCGCCCGGGCGGGTCGCGAGGAAGGTCAGCCGGCGGATCAGCGACATCAGCTCCGCATCGGCCTGCGCGCTGACGCCCGGGCGCGGCGTGAAGCGGCCGGCACCGGCATTCGGGTTGCCGAAGCTCGTGCTGCCTCGGCCGGCGGCATCGCGGCCGGGCGCGGTGGTGCCGGGGCGGCCCATCGTGCCGACGCCCGCATGGCCACCACCACTACCACCAGCACCGCCGCTCCCTCCCCCCGGCCCGCCGAAGCCGCCGCGGGACGAGCCGCCGGGCATGCCCTGGCCGCGACCGGGCAGGCCGCCCTGGCCGCTGTCGAAGTCGCCGGTCATCGTGGTCGGGGCGTACAGGTTGCCGCTGCCGGACGAGCCGGTGTCGCGCAGCGTCGAGTAGCCGGAGTTGACGCGGTCGCGCGCCAGTTCGTTGCCGGGGCCCTCGACGCCGCGCACCGACAGGCTGACCGGCTGCACGCCGCGGGCGCGGAAATCCTTCAGGATGTCGCCGTAGCAGGTGGGCATCGCGCGCGACAGCGCGAGGCTCATCTCGCGCGCCAGCACCTTGCGCGTCTCGCGCTCGTTCGACACCGATTCGATGGCGCGGAACACCGAGGCGCCCATCACCTCGCCGCGCAGCGGGTTGCGTTCCTGGTCGGCCCGCCCGATGCCCAGCAGCGCGCCGGTGTAGGCCGCCATGTCGCGCAGTTCCCATTCGCAGGCATGCGTGATGGCCTGGCTGATGCGGTCGGACGACATCTGCTCTTCCATCTCGGCATCGCCGACGATGCTGAGCGACATCCAGTCGGTTTCGGCGAGGCTGCGGCCGCTCTCGCGGTTCGGGCTCAGCTCGCGCGTCACGCGCTTGCTCAGCGTGTCGCCGAACACCAGCACGAAGGTGCTCATGTGGCGGCGCAGGTCGAGCTGGGCGGTGATCAGGATGTCGCGCTCGTAGATGCGCATCGCCGCCGATGCCAGCGTGCCCAGGTGCGTCGACACGCGATCAGCCACGGCCGCAGTGGTCGTCTTCAGGTGGCTGATGGCGGCGTCGAACGCTGCTTGCGAACGTGGATCGATCGAATTCATCTACGGACAGGGCCGATGGGCGGACCGGGGCGAAACCGCCCTGACGGATGGTCCGGACGGAGATACCTGCAGTATGAGCCCAAACGGAATGGGCACGCGCCGCGTTGCGGCGTGGCGACGGTGGCCGGCGGGGAGCATTTCACGCCCCGCGGCGCGAACGTTCACTTCTTCAGCGAATCCCGGATCTCGCGCAGCAGCTGCACGTCTTCGGGCACCGCGGCCGGTACCGCCGGCGCCTCGTGCTTGAGGCGGTTGATCTGCTTGACCATCACGAAGATGATGACGGCGAGGATCAGGAAATTGAGCGCCACGGTGATGAAATTGCCGTACGCGAACAGCGGGACGCCGGCTTTCGTCAGCGCCTCGTAAGTCATCGGGCCCTTGAACTCGGCCGGGGGATTGGCCAGCATCAAGAAGTAGTTCGAAAAATCGAGCCCGCCGACCAGTCGGCCGATCACCGGCATGATCAGGTCCTTGACGATCGAATCGACGATCTTGCCGAAGGCCGCGCCGATGATGACGCCGACCGCCAGGTCGACGACATTCCCCTTCATCGCGAACGACTTGAATTCGGTGGCGAATCCCATGTGATGCTCCTGTTCTTCTGGATGCTGCGCGGCAGTATTGCCGAGCAATGCCAGAAGTCAAGCCGAAAGCCTCGTCAATGAGGGTCCGCCCGCAGTGGCGCGCGCCCCTCACCGCCGGGCGCGGGGGTTGACACGTCCGCTAGAATTCTCGGTTGCCCGTGACCAGAAGTCTCCAGCCAAGGACCCCCAATGAGTGACAGCAACGAGCAAGGTGGCAAGCAACAAGGCAGTTCGATCAGCACCGCACCGCAGGTCGATCAAGGCCGTCGGACCTGGGTGGCTGTCGCCTGTGGTGCCGGGGCCGTCGGGGGTGTCGCAGCCGCCGTGCCCTTCGTCAGCACCTTCCAGCCCTCCGAGCGCGCACGTGCCGCCGGGGCGGCGGTCGAAGTGGACATCAGCGACCTGAAGCCGGGCGAGAAGAAGACGGTGGAGTGGCGCGGCAAGCCGGTGTGGATCGTCAAGCGCACCCCCGAGCAACTCGCCACGCTGCCGAAGAACGATGCGCAGCTGGCCGACCCCAATTCGCAGCGCAAGCCCGACGAGCTGACGCCCGAATACGCGCGCAACGAGAACCGCTCGCGCAAGCCCGACGTCCTGGTGGTGGTGGGCATCTGCTCGCACCTGGGCTGCTCGCCCAGCGACAAGTTCCAGGCCGGCGCCCAGCCTTCGCTGCCCGACGACTGGACGGGCGGCTTCCTGTGCCCCTGCCACGGCTCGACCTTCGACATGGCCGGCCGCGTCTACAAGAACAAGCCCGCACCCGACAACCTCGAAGTGCCGCCGCACATGTACTTGTCCGACGCCCGGCTGTTGATCGGCGAAGACAAGAAGGCCTGAGCCCCGAGCACTCCGGAGAACAACGACATGGCTGAATTCAAGCAAGCGCCCGCCAATGCCTCCGTGGGCGTCAAGCTCATGACCTGGGTCGACAACCGCTTCCCCGCCACGAAGATGTGGAACGAGCAGTGGGGGCAGTACTACGCACCGAAGAACTTCAACTTCTGGTACTTCTTCGGCTCGCTCGCGATGCTGGTGCTGGTGATCCAGATCGTGACCGGCATCTTCCTCGTGATGCACTACAAGCCCGACGCGGCGCTCGCCTTCGCCTCGGTCGAGTACATCATGCGCGACGTGCCCTGGGGCTGGCTGATCCGCTACATGCACTCGACGGGCRCCTCGGCGTTCTTCATCGTCGTCTACCTGCACATGTTCCGCGGGCTGATGTACGGCAGCTACCGCAAGCCGCGCGAGCTGGTGTGGATCTTCGGCTGCGCGATCTTCCTGTGCCTGATGGCCGAGGCCTTCATGGGCTACCTGCTGCCGTGGGGCCAGATGTCGTACTGGGGCGCGCAGGTCATCGTGAACCTGTTCGCCGCGGTGCCGTTCGTCGGCCCCGACCTGGCGCTGCTGATCCGCGGCGACTACGTCGTCAGCGACGCGACGCTGAACCGCTTCTTCAGCTTCCACGTGATCGCGGTGCCGCTGGTGCTGCTCGGCCTGGTGGCGGCGCACCTGATCGCGCTCCACGAGGTGGGCTCCAACAACCCCGACGGCATCGAGATCAAGGCCAGGCGCGGCCCGGACGGCCACCCGCTGGACGGCATCCCCTCGCACCCGTACTACTCGGTGCACGACATCTTCGGTGTCGCCGGCTTCCTGCTGATCTTCAGCGCGGTGGTGTTCTTCGCGCCCGAGTTCGGCGGCTACTTCCTCGAGTACAACAACTTCATCCCGGCCGATCCGCTGAAGACGCCGGCGCACATCGCCCCGGTCTGGTACTTCACGCCGTTCTACTCGATGCTGCGCGCGACCACCACGCTGATGGTGCAGGTGCTGTCGGGCATCATCGCCGTGGCCACCGTCGCGGCCCTGCTCAAGGGCAAGTTCGGCGGCGCCGCCAAGCTCGCGATGGCGATCGTGGCGGTCATCGCGGTCGCGCTGCTGAACGTGTTCGATGCCAAGTTCTGGGGCGTGGTGGTGATGGGCGGTGCCGTCATCATCCTGTTCTTCCTGCCCTGGCTGGATCACAGCCCGGTCAAGTCGATCCGCTATCGCCCCGACTGGCACAAGTACGTGTACGGCGTGTTCGTCGTGTTCTTCCTGATCCTGGGCTACCTGGGTGTGCAGCCGCCGTCGGAAATCGGCAACTACGTGTCGCAGGTCGGCACGCTGCTGTACTTCGGCTTCTTCCTGCTGATGCCGTGGTGGAGCCAGCTGGGCACCTTCAAGCCCGTGCCGGACCGCGTGACCTTCCACGCCCACTGATCCACACCACCGAGAGCCCCGGAGAGAACACCATGAAGAAACTCCTTCTCACGCTGCTGGCGAGCCTGGCCCTGGTGGGCGGTGCGGCGCAGGCTTCGGAGGGCGGCGTGGCCTGGGACAAGTTCCCCTCGGCCAAGACGACCGACCTCGCGGCGCTGCAGAACGGCGCCAAGCTGTTCGTCAACTACTGCCTGAACTGCCACTCGGCGGCCTTCATGCGCTACAACCGCATGCGCGACATCGGCCTGACCGAAGAGCAGATCAAGGCCAACCTGCTGTTCGCGACCGACAAGGTCGGCGACACGATGAAGGCCTCGCTCGACCCGAAGCAGGCCAAGGACTGGTTCGGCGCGCTGCCGCCCGACCTGTCGGTGATCGCCCGTTCGCGCGCCGACATCGGCAAGGGATCGGGTGCCGACTACCTGTACACCTACCTGCGCACCTACTACCGCGACGACACCAAGGCGACCGGCTGGAACAACCTGGCCTTCCCGAGCGTGGCGATGCCGCATGCGCTGTGGGAACTGCAGGGCCAGCGCGTGGCGAAGTTCGTCGAAGAGAAAGACCCGCACGACGAGGCGAAGTCGGTGCACCGCTTCGCCGGCTTCGAGCAGGTGACGCCCGGCAAGCTGAGCGCCAATGACTATGACGAGGCGGTGGCCGACCTCGTCGCCTATCTTCAGTGGATGGGAGAGCCGGCCCAGGGCCAGCGCGTTCGCGTCGGCGTCTGGGTGCTGCTGTTTCTCTCCGTGTTCGTCGTCATCACCTGGCGCCTGAACGCGGTTTACTGGAAAGACGTGAAATAACGATGTGATTTCGCGCCCTGGGCCGCACGACGGCCCGGGTCGATGACGCAGCGGGCTGCCCGAAGGCATGCCTGCTGCGTTTGTGTTTTGACCTCTGCCTCCAAGGAGCCACCACCATGATGGTGCTTTACTCCGGAACGACCTGCCCTTACTCGCATCGTTGCCGCTTCGTCCTGTTCGAAAAAGGCATGGACTTCGAGATCCGCGACGTCGATCTCTTCGCCAAGCCCGAAGACATCGCGCTGATGAATCCGTACAACGAGGTGCCCATCCTCGTCGAACGCGACCTCATCCTGTACGAGTCGCACATCATCAACGAGTACATCGACGAGCGCTTCCCGCACCCGCAGCTGATGCCGGGCGATCCGGTGGCGCGCGCGCGCGTGCGGCTGTTCCTGCTGAACTTCGAGAAGGAGCTGTTCGCGCACGTCAACGTGCTCGAGTCGCGCGGCCTGAAGCCGAACGACAAGCAGCTCGAGAAGGCGCGCGCGCAGATCCGCGACCGCCTGACCCAGCTCGCGCCGATCTTCCTGAAGAACAAGTACATGCTGGGCGACGACTTCTCGATGCTCGACGTGGCCATCGCGCCGCTGCTGTGGCGCCTGGACTACTACGGCATCGACATGTCGAAGAACGCGGTGCCGCTGCTGAAGTACGCCGAGCGCATCTTCTCGCGCCCGGCCTACATCGAGGCACTGACGCCGTCCGAGAAGGTGATGCGCAAGTAAGGCGCGGTTCCAGCATGGCCTCCACTCCCACGGCACCGGGCAACGCCGGCTCGTCGACCCGGCCCTACCTGATCCGTGCGCTGCACGACTGGTGCACCGACAACGGCTTCACGCCGTACCTGGCGGTGTTCGTCGGCCGCGGCGTGCAGGTGCCGTCCGAATACGTGAAGAACAACGAGATCGTGCTCAACGTCAGCTTCGAGGCCACCACGGCCCTGCAGCTCGGCAACGAGATGATCGAGTTCAAGGCACGTTTCGGCGGCATTGCGCGCGAGATCGCGGTGCCGGTGGACCATGTCATCGCGATCTATGCGCGCGAGAACGGGCAGGGCATGGCGTTCCCGATGCCCAGCGAATCGGCGGCCGGGACGGCCGGCGAGTCGGATGACGGCGTGCCGGCCGATCGCCCGGCCGGCGGCGGCCTGCGGCTGGCCACCACCGAAGGCCATGCCGAGCCGGCCGTTGCCGCGCCGGCCCGCGAGTCGGATGAAGACAAACCGCCCGAACCTCCTGCGGGCGGTGGCGGGCCGCGTCCGGCGCTCAAGCGCATCAAATAGAATTCCCGCCTCAAGCCCTTGTAGCTCAGCTGGTAGAGCAGCGGTTTTGTAAACCGAAGGTCGCGGGTTCGATTCCTGCCGGGGGCACCACCCATCCATCAACCACCTGACACACGTCAGGCCTCAGGTTGATTGAACCTTCACCCGTATTGCAGTAACCTGCCAGCCCCGGGCGTGGAGTGTCTGCTCCATCCGGGGCAGCAGCTGGCGCAGCTTGGAGGCGACCGCAGAGTTGGCCGCAAGCAGAGACCAGCCCTCATCGTCGACCGGCCCGGGCTTCACATGCAGGGCCAGTGTGGGCGGCAGACAGTTTCGTACCGCATCGAAGCGTGCATTCGACTCCTGCAGCAAGCGCTGCAAGTGAGCCAGAGGCGCACTTCGGCTCAGGGCCTCTTCGATGCGCAAGGCGTTGGGGGTGACCGGGGATGTCTTCGGTTTCACCGGAAGGAGTTTAGCGATGCAGATCCTGATCACGCACGGCACCCTGGCCCGAACGCGGGTGTTGCGCTTCAACCGCTTCCAGGCCTTCGGGGCGCTGGTCGGGTTGGCGCTGGTGCTGATGCTGCTGTCGGGCACCATCTACCACGTGGTGTTCCTGAAGGCCGCCCGCGAAGGCTGGCCGGTGGTCAGCCAGATCGTCCGGCTGGTCGTGCGCGATGAATTCGCCCAGCGCGACCGCTTCGTGCGCGAGAACCTCGACGCGATGGCGCAGAAGGTCGGCGAGATGCAGRCCAAGCTGATCAAGCTCGAGGCGATGGGCGAGCGGGTCTCGGGCCTGGCCGGTATGAAACCGGAAGAGTTGAAACAGATCGTGCCGGCCGCGGTGTCCGGCGGACAGGGCGGCCCGTTCGTGCCGGCCCGCACGCCGTCGTTCGACCAGCTGAACGGCATGGTGTCGTCGCTGGACGAGGCGGCCGAGCAGAGCACCGACCTGTTCACGATGGTCGAGTCGCGCCTCTTCGAGCAGCGCATGCAGCAGCTGATGGTGCCCAACAGCCGGCCGATCGACGTGCAGGTCGGCTCGGGCTTCGGCTTCCGCACCGATCCCTTCACCGGGCGTGCGGCCTTGCACACCGGGCTCGATTTCCCGACCGACGTGGGCACGCCCATCATGGCCGCGGCCGGCGGCGTGGTGCGCTCCACCGACGTGCACCCGGCCTACGGCAACCTGCTCGAGATCGACCACGGCAACGGCCTGGTGACCCGCTATGCGCACACCTCGCGCATCGCGGTCAAGACCGGCGACCTGGTCCGGCGCGGCCAGGTCGTGGCCTACGTCGGCACCACCGGCCGCTCGACCGGCCCGCACCTGCACTTCGAGGTGCTGGTCGAGGGCGTGCCGCAGGATCCGGCGAAATTCCTGGCCGGCGGGGCCCAGGCGGCCGCCAAGGGCGCTGTCCGTCGCTGAACGCCGCTGCATCCGGCAACGCCCCGGCCACGCTGGCGCCGGCCGCTTGCCGTAAAATCCGCCGCTTTCGCTGATCGTGCGCCGGGCTTGTAAAGGCGGGCCGCACCCTCAGCTCATCCCAGCCCTCCACGAAGTCGGCCGGTTCGCGAGTCGGCCCGTTCGCAAAACAACGCGGGAGCCCGCGGCTGCCTTCCCGTACCAACCCCTGACGCTGCATGTTGCCCAAGCTTCTCACCCAGATTTTCGGTAGCCGCAACGACCGCCTGCTCAAGCAGTACCGGGTCGTGGTGCAGCAGATCAACGCGCTGGAGCCGCAGTTCGAGACGCTCAGCGACGAGGCGCTGAAGGCCAAGACGGTCGAGTTCAAGGAACGCCACGCCAAGGGCGAGTCGCTCGATGCGCTGCTGCCCGAGGCCTTCGCGGTCGTGCGCGAAGGCGGCAAGCGGGTGCTGAAGATGCGCCACTTCGACGTGCAGCTGATCGGCGGCATGTCGCTGCACAACGGCAAGATCGCCGAAATGCGCACCGGCGAAGGCAAGACGCTGATGGCGACGCTGCCGGTCTACCTGAATGCGCTGGCCGGCAAGGGCGTGCACCTGGTGACGGTCAACGACTACCTGGCCCGGCGCGATGCCGAATGGATGGGCCGGCTGTACAACTTCCTCGGCCTGACGGTGGGCATCAACCTGCCGCAGATGCCGCGCGAGGAGAAGCAGGCCGCCTACGCCGCCGACGTCACCTACGGCACCAACAACGAGTACGGCTTCGACTACCTGCGCGACAACATGGTCTACGAGACGGCCGACCGCGTGCAGCGCGGCCTGGCCTACGCGATCGTCGACGAGGTGGATTCGATCCTGATCGACGAGGCGCGCACGCCGCTGATCATCAGCGGCCAGGCCGAAGACCACACCGAGCTCTACGTGCGCATCAACGCCGTCGTGCCGCAGATGAAGAAGCAGATCGGCGAGCTCGACCTGCGCACCGGCGAAGGCGTGATCGAGCCGGGCGACTTCACCGTCGACGAGAAGACCCACCAGGTCTTCCTGACCGAAGACGGCCACGAGAACGCCGAGCGCATCCTGCGCGAGGCCGGCCTGCTGGTCGAGGGCGCGAGCCTGTACGACCCGCAGAACATCACGCTGATGCACCACGTGTACGCCGCGCTGCGCGCACGCCACCTGTACAACCGCGACCAGCACTACGTGGTGCAGGACGGCGAGGTGATCATCGTCGACGAGTTCACCGGCCGGCTGATGACGGGCCGCCGCTGGTCCGACGGCCTGCACCAGGCGGTCGAGGCCAAGGAAGGCGTCGACATCCAGAGCGAGAACCAGACGCTCGCGTCGATCACCTTCCAGAACTACTTCCGCATGTACGGCAAGCTGGGCGGCATGACCGGCACGGCCGACACCGAGGCCTACGAGTTCCAGGAGATCTACAACCTGGAGACGGTGATCGTCCCGCCGAACCGGCCGACGGTGCGCAAGGACGAGCTCGACCTGGTCTACAAGACCAACAAGGAGAAGTTCAACGCCGTCATCGACGACATCCGCGACTGCGTCAAGCGCGGCCAGCCGGTGCTGGTGGGCACGACCTCGATCGAGAACTCGGAGCTGATCTCCACGCTGCTGCAGAAGGCGCAGCTGCCGCACCAGGTGCTGAACGCCAAGCAGCACGCGAAGGAAGCCGAGATCGTCGCGCAGGCCGGGCGCCCGGGCGTGATCACGATCGCGACCAACATGGCCGGCCGCGGCACCGACATCGTGCTGGGCGGCAACGTCGAGAAGCAGATCCAGCTGATCGAGGCCGACGACGGCATCGTCGAAGCCGACAAGCTCGCGCGCTCGGAGACGCTGAAGAGCGAATGGCAGGGCCTGCACGACCAGGTGAAGGCGGCCGGCGGCCTGCGCATCATCGCGACCGAGCGGCATGAATCGCGGCGCATCGACAACCAGCTGCGCGGCCGTTCGGGCCGCCAGGGCGACCCGGGCTCGTCGCGCTTCTACCTGTCGCTCGAAGACCCGCTGATGCGCATCTTCGCCGGCGACCGCGTGC
This sequence comes from Rhizobacter sp. P3_C12, assembly GCF_056402735.1. Classification (NCBI taxonomy): domain Bacteria; kingdom Pseudomonadati; phylum Pseudomonadota; class Betaproteobacteria; order Burkholderiales; family Sphaerotilaceae; genus Rhizobacter; species Rhizobacter sp. P3_C12. The sequence goes on along the minus strand of NZ_JBFUGW010000028.1, from coordinate 25,648 downwards.
GCGCGATCATGGACCGGCTGAAGATGCCCGAGGGCGAGGCGATCGAAGCTGGCATCGTCACGCGCAGCATCGAGAGCGCGCAGCGCAAGGTCGAGGCGCGCAACTTCGACGTGCGCAAGCAGCTGCTCGAGTACGACGACGTGTCGAACGACCAGCGCAAGGTGATCTACCAGCAGCGCAACGACATCCTCGAGGCGCCGCAGCTCGAAGCCCAGGTGTCGAGCCTGCGCGAGAGCACGCTGACCGACGTGGTGCGCACCTATGTGCCGGCCGAGAGCGTCGAGGAGCAGTGGGACCTGGATGCGCTCGAGAAGACGCTGCGCGACGAATGGCAGCTCGAGGTGCCGGTGAAGGCGCACGTCGAGAAGAGCCAGGCGATCACCGACGACGAGATCGTCGAGATGGTGGTGAAGGCCGGCCACGAGGCGTTCGCGGCCAAGCTCGCGATCGTCGGTGCCGAGCAGTTCCTGCCGTTCGAGCGGATGATCCTGCTGCAGCAGATCGACCAGCACTGGCGCGAGCACCTGGCGGCGCTGGACTACCTGCGCCAGGGCATCCACCTGCGCGGCTATGCGCAGAAGAACCCGAAGCAGGAGTACAAGCGCGAGGCCTTCGAGCTGTTCAGCCAGCTGCTCGACGTCGTCAAGATGGACGTGACCCGCATCCTGATGACGGTGCGCGTGCAGACGCAGGAGCAGGTGGCGCAGGCCGCCGAGGCGATCGAGGAGCGTGCCGAGGCCATCAGCAACGTGACCTACACGCACCCGAACGAGGATGGCAGCGTGTCGCAGGACCCGGACGCCGCAGCGCTCGCCCGGCTGGCAAGCGGCTTCCCGCCGGTCGGCCGCAACGATGCTTGTCCGTGCGGCAGCGGCAAGAAGTACAAGCAGTGCCACGGCAAATTGGCCTGACTTGACCTGACGCAGCAAACGACGGAGCCTTCGGGCTCCGTTCCTGTTTTGGGGATTCCGTCGATGGATGAAAGCACGCTGCAGGGCGCGCCGAAAGAGCTGTTCACGCCGCGGCTGCGGCTGGAGCATCCGCGCGAGTCGCACGCGGCTGTCGTGATGGAGAGCGTGAATGCCTCGCTGGGCGAGTTGCGCTTCATCGCGTGGGGCCAGGTGGCGTTCACCGCGGCGACGGCCGAGCGCTTCTGCCGGCGCAATGCCGAGCGGGTGGCGGCCGGCGAGTGCCTGATCTACTTCGCGTTCGACCGCGCCACCGGCGCCTTCGTCGGCAACCTCGACCTGCACAGCTTCGATTTCGAGGTGCCGCGCTGCCAGATCGGCTACGTGGCCGATTCGCGGCAGGCTGGGCGCGGCTTGATGCACGAGGCCGGCGCGGCGCTGGTGCAACTGGCGTTCGAGCTGGGCGTGATGCGCGTCGAGGCCTGGTGCGATGCACGCAACCACCGCTCGATCGCGCTGGCCGAGCGCCTGGGCATGAAGCGCGAGGGCGTGCTGCGCGCGTACGAGCGCGACGAGCGCGGCGGGTTCAGCGACCAGGTCGTGCTGGCGCGACTTCATGATGACATCGCCTCTTTCTACAATGCCTTCCCATCCTTGCTGCCCGACTGAGAGACCGCCATGCCCGTCAACCTGAGCGCCCCCGATCCGAAGACCCTGCACCCCGTTCCCGGCGTCAAGCTCGGCATCGCGATGGCCGGCGTGCGCAAGGCCAACCGCCGCGACCTGAGCGTGATCACGCTGGCCGAGGGCTCGCAGGTGGCGGGGGTCTTCACGAGCAACCGTTTCTGTGCCGCGCCGGTGCAGCTGTGCCGCAAGCACCTGGCGAGCGGCACCGGCCCGCGCGCGATCGTGATCAACACCGGCAACGCGAATGCCGGCACCGGCGAAGACGGCCTGGTGCGCGCGTTCTCGACCTGCGTGGCGCTGGCGCGCCACCTGGAGCTGGCGCCGGAGCAGGTGCTGCCGTTCTCGACCGGCGTGATCATGGAGCCGCTGCCGAACGATCGCATCGAGGCCGGCCTGCCGGCGGCGCTGGCCGACCTGAAGGAAGACAACTGGGGTGTCGCGGCCGAGGCCATCATGACGACCGACACGCTGCCGAAGGCGGTGTCGCGCCAGCTGCGCATCGGCGGCAAGACGGTCACGGTGACCGGCATCAGCAAGGGCGCGGGGATGATCCGCCCGAACATGGCGACGATGCTGAGTTTCGTCGCCACCGACGCGGTGATCGCGCCGGCGCTGATGCAGCGCCTGGTGAAGGAGGCGGCCGACCTGTCGTTCAACCGCATCACGATCGATGGCGACACGTCGACCAACGACTCGTTCGTCGTCGTCGCGACCGGGCAGGCCGGGCATGCGCCGATCACGAGCGTGGACAGCGCGGAAGGCGCGGCCTTGCGCGAGGCGCTGGTCAGCGTGGCGCAGCAGCTCGCGCAGGCGATCGTGCGCGACGGCGAGGGCGCGACCAAGTTCATCACCGTGCAGGTGGATGCCGGCGCCAGCGAGGCCGAGTGCCAGCAGGTGGCGTATGCGATCGCGCACTCGCCGCTGGTGAAGACGGCCTTCTTCGCGAGCGATCCGAACCTGGGCCGCATCCTGGCGGCGGTGGGCTATGCCGGCATCGCCGACCTCGACCAGACGAAGATCGACCTGTTCCTCGACGACGTGCATGTCGCGAAGCAGGGCGGGCGCAACCCGAACTACCGGGAGGAAGACGGGCAGCGCGTGATGAAGCAGAGCGAGATCGACGTGCGGGTGGTGCTGAACCGCGGGCAGGCAGCGGCGACGGTGTGGACCTGCGACCTGAGCTACGACTACGTCAAGATCAACGCCGATTACCGCAGCTGAGCGGACCGCCGTCGTCGGGCGGCGCTGCAGATTGGCGGCATCGACGGAACCATGTTGCCTGGCGGAGTCACTCATCGACCTCATGAACTTGGAGTCGATGAGATGCATTCGGCGTCGAGCCAGAGCGGTTTGGGATGGGCGCTGCAGGTCATCGTGAGTTGGCAGCCGCCTCCGCGTCTGTGCCTGCCGAACGGCATGGAGGCTCTTGCATGAATGTGTCGGGGCGTGGGTACGTGTCCGGATCGTTCAGGGGGCAACCGGTCCCACAGGGTGAGATCGGCCGAGAGAAGCCGCTTCGGTTCGGGGCGGAGCCGGCCCTGCTTCCAGCCTTCAGCCGGCTGGAGGTGGGCCATTGCGGTGAAATGGGTGGAGCCGCTGAGATTCTGGGTTGCTGCACGGGCATCCCCCACGTGAAGCTGGATTTGTTGTTCGCGGCATCGCTGCCGAAAGGGGTGGCCAAGGCGTTGTCGAACAACTGCTCGATTTCGCGCCTCGATGTCACAGGCGCTGCCGCCATGTCCGTGGAAGACCTGGGATTCTGGATGGCGGCCATCGGCAGGATGAATGGCTTGACGCACCTGACGATCGACATCTCGAGATGGAGCACGCAACAGTGCGGAACCATCGCACGGTGCCTGGGGCGGTTCAGCAATCTCCGCACGCTGGATCTGCTGGGCGGCGGGCAATGCGTGCCGCAGGGTGTGATCGAGGCTGTCCGGACATGCCCATGGCTCCACCACCAGGATGTGGTCGCGTCCACTTCGCAAATCGATTTCGACGACAGTCCGTTGCCGCCGGGATACCTGGAGCCGGTGTTCCATGGGTCGATGGAGGGAAGGAACGCCTTCGATCCTGGCTCGCAGCAGCGGCCGGGCACGCCCTCATGGCAGACCATCGCCATGCCGGTGACGCCATCGACGCCGGGCGTGACGACATACATGAATCCGCCAGCGACGCCGAATCAGGACAACCCGTTCGATCAATTCTTCTTCGGCCAGGTCCCGACACCGTCGGGTGACATCCCCTGGGGGAACGATTTTGCCTGGGGGAGTGACTCATCGACCTCTTGAACAATGGAGTCGAAGAGATGTACTCGATGTCGCGCCAGGTCGGGTTTGGGATGGGGGCCGGGCCAGGCGGGCCCGCAGCGTCTGCGCAGAGCCCCGGTGGCCGGACGGGCTGGCAGGCTCGCCTGCTGGATTTCAGCCAATGTCGCCCCGACGATGAGACGGCGCAATTCGACCTTTCGAACAGCGGGGCCATCTCCGCGCTGCGGGTGATCAATGCGAGGGGTGTGCCGGCAGATCAGTTGTGCGGCTGGATGGAGGCCATCGGCAGGATGAATGGCCTGCAGCATCTGGTGATCGATGTGTCCGGGTTCACGGAAGCGCAGTACTGCGCCATTGCCGCGTGCCTGGGGCCGTTCAGTCCCATCAAGGTGCTGGAATTGCCGGGAGGAGGATCGGCGATTCCGCTGTCGTTGGTTCAGGCCATCCTGAGTTGCCAGCCGCCTCCGCATCTGTGCATGGAGCAACCGGAGTTGCTGGCGAGCGACCTCTCGGCTCCCCTGCCGTTCCAGCTCCACGGTGAAACCCGCGTCGCTGAGCGGAGCATGCCTGCATTGCCTCGAGAGAGYCGTGCGCACGGCGACTTGCAAGACTTGACGCTGCTGGTCAATGGGTATCGCATGACGCTGCGGATGAGTCAACTCTCCGACGCAACGGAGCAGGAGCGCCGCCTTGCATCCAGGCTTTTCAGGTTGTTTGCGTGCAAGCCCGACGGAATCTGCAGCATCGAGGAACTGATGCTGCTTGCAGGAGTCGGCACGTCAGAACTTAACAAAGGGAACATCAAGGGGTTGCGGCGCATGCAGGCGCTGCTCGACTCATTCGAGGCGGCATTGAGCGGTGGCTGCGTGTGCGAGATGGGTGGGTCGGGGTACTACCAACTGGTGAGCGACTCCGGGCGAGCCTCGCAAATCATCAGCAGGGGGCAGGCGGGGTCGAAGCGGACGAGATCGCCAGGGCAATCTGAAAGAGACGAGCAGTTGCTCAGAGTCTTCACCGACTCGAAGCTGGAGTTCGCGAATGGCGAAACGCTCGATGTCAGCTCCAGAACGCTGACAAGACTCGATGGAACGAAGAGCACACCGATACGAGCGCAAGCCGTGCTGCTGATTCTGGTCTGCGCGAGCTTGCCGGGCACGGTCTTCAGCATCTCTGACATGGACAACATCCTGTCTGGAAAGGGAGGCTCCGATGATCAAAGGGCCTATCGCTTGAATTCAGCGGTTAAGGGTGCTCGCAATGAGATCCGAGGCGTCATCGAGCTTGGTGCCACTGGAGTGGTCATTGGCCGTGAGTTTTTGAAGTCAAGCTCGCGGCAGCGGCCGGAAAGCATGGAGGTGCATCGAACGGATCAACTGTCGCCGTCGCCCGGCCATTTCGAACTGCCATTGAGGGAGCGCATCTCCCTCGAGCGTCAACGAGCAGCGGCCCAGGTGAGCAATCGCCAATCCGTGAATCTCCCGTCCGCGAATTCCTTGACTTGGCGCATTGGCCAGCACGAGATGAGCCTGCAGGGCGAGGCGCAAGGCATGCCGCACAGGCTGCTGCAACTCTTTGCGATCAAGCCCGATGGTGTCTGCAGCATCGTGGAGTTGATGGTGCTCACAAGAGTCAAGATACGTTCCAAATCACACCTGGAGCTGCGCAGGGCAAGAGCGTTGATCCACGAGTTCAACAACGCGTTGACGGGCGGGGTCGTCTGCGCCTGCGAGGGGCACCCCGGCTACTGTCAACTGGTGAAGTCGTGCAGCCCTGAGGAGAAGGCGCACCTCCTGCGCTCGAGAGGCATCGACGAAACGGCGGACAGCACGTTGGCCGATTTTCTCGACAGATCCGCAACCTTGACGTTCGGCGATGGCCGTGTGCTGAATGCGCTGAGCGGCGAGTTCACCTATGGCGATCAAATGCACGGCACGATCCGCCGGCAAGCGCTGCTGATCATGCTCATCCTGGCAAGCCGCCCGGGCGAATCCTTTCAGTGCTCGGCCGTGGCCAATCTCCTCGCAAAGGGCAAGAACYCCAATGTGTTGACCCTCATCACAAAGGCCCTGGAGATCGTGCGCAAGGTGATGGGCGAGCTCATCGAAAACAATGGCATTTGCATCAAGCTGCACGAGAGGCGTCTGACAGCATCGAATCTGGAACCCTCCACATCAACGCGCTGGAGCGAAGCCAGGGTGATGGGAAGCACCCTGGCGCAGGAATCCGGCGATCCGAAGTGAGTGCGCAGGCGTTGCGCGCAGCCGGCAGAATCGTCGGTTCGCACGCAGCACCAGCTCACCGCCAGCGCTTGACCCCGCTCAAGCTCGACAGGTAGATCCAGGTGCGCCATGCGATGAACGCCGGCGCCCACAGGATATCGAGGAAGGTCTTCACCGGCACGCCGCTCAGCAGGTTGCCGGCGATGAAGTACAGCAGGTAGGCCGGCAGCAGCGCAAAGGCCAGCACGAACTGCCACGAAGCGAGCCCGCAGACGGCCGCCGCCACGACGATCGCGACGAACAGCAGGCTCAGCTGCACCGCGTGCGAGGGCAGCAGGAAGTCGATCAGCAGGTTCAGCGCCGCACCATCGCCGCTTGCACGGAAGCGCGCCCACAGCGCCCGCACGCTGCGCCCGACGATCGCTGATCGCCCACCCGCCCAGCGCCTGCGCTGCGCGGCCGCTTCCTTTGCCGTCTCGGGGATCACGCTCGACGCGCGCGCATGCTCCAGCCAGTGCACCCGCTGGCCGCTGCACACCAGCTTCACCAGCATCTCCTGGTCCTCGACCATCGTGTCCGAATGCCAGGGCATGCGCTGCAGCACGTCGCGCCGGAACACCATGCCGTGGCCGCGCAGGTTGCAGCTCCAGCCAGCCTGGCTGCGCGCCAGTTCCTCCAGCCGGTTCTCCACCACCGCGTTCATGTAGTTCAGCCGCGAGAACAGCGTCGCCTGCCAGTTGTGCACGCCGACCCGGCCCTGCAGCACCGCGTGGCCTTCATGCAAGCCGGCTGCCGCCTGCTGGAAGAACTGCGGGTCGACGAGATTGTCCGCATCGAAGAACGCGACTGCGTCGAGTGCCTCGCCATGCGTCGCCTCCAGTGCCGTGATGCCCTCGGCGAGGCTTGCCGTCTTGCCGCGCGCACCGCTCTGCCGATCCAGGCAGTCGAAGCCGGCGGCGCGGATCTCGGCCACCGTCGCATCGCTGCAGTGGTCGGCCACGAACAGGATCGCCAACTGCTCGCGCGGGAAGTCCACGCGCGCGAGCGATGCGAACAGCGGCCCGAGCACACCTTCTTCGTTGTGCGCCGGCACCAGCACGCCGAAGCGCTTGTCGCGCCGCGGTGCGAGCGGTGCCGGTGCGCGCACGCCCCACAGCCCACGCACCGCCTGGTACAGGAAGATCGCCGCCACCCACAGCACCAGCACGCTCGCGGCCAGCGCCGCGACAACCCACAGCGCGTGCATCATGCGGTGCTCCCTGCGGCCGGTGCCGGCGTGCCGGGCCGCGCGAGCCCCGCCTCGTAGATCGCCACCATGCGCTTCATCCGCGCATCGAACAGGAAGCCGTCGCGCACCTTCGTGACCGCCGCCGCACCCATCGCCGCACGCCGCGCCGGGTCGCCGAGCAATGTCGCCAGCGATTCGGCGAAGCGCACCAGGTCGCCCGGCGGCACCAGCAGCCCGTCGACGCCGTCGCCGATCACCTCGGGGATGCCGCCCACCGCCATCGCGACGCCGGGCACGCCGTGCAGCATCGCCTCCAGCAGCACGTTCGGCAGGCCTTCGCGCAGCGACGCCATTGCCAGCAGGTCGAGCGCCGGGTAGATCGCCGGCAGGTCGTTGCGGTGGCCGAGCAGCCGCACCGTGCCGTCGAGTTTCAGCTGCGCCACCTGGGCCTCGATCTCGGCGCGTTGCGCGCCTTCGCCGGCGATCAGGAAGCGTGCCTTCGGAAAACGTGGCGCGAGCTGCGCGGCCGCGTCGACGAACAGCCGGTGCCCCTTCTCGATGCCCAGCCGCCCGATGATCGCGACGACCTGCGCATCGTCGGCCAGGCCGAGCGCCGCGCGCGCATCGGCGCGTGCCTGTGCGCCTTGCGCCTGGTAGGAACTGCGGATCGCGTTGTGCACGACGGTGATCTTGCGATCCGGCACGCCAGCCGCGACGGCCAGCTGCCGGTAACTCTGCGACACGCAGACCACGCGGTCGAAGAAGCGCCACAGGAAGGCCTGCAGCCGCTCGTACAGCCGCACCTTCGCGTTCTCCGAGGTCCAGCCGTGGGCGGTGGTGAGGGCCGTGACCTTGGCGCGGCGCGCCGCCAGCAGCGTGTACAGGTCGGCCTTGTAGCCGTGGCTGTGCGCCACCGTGCCGGGCTGTGCGGCGAGCTTCGCGGCGAGCCTGCGGATGGCGCCCAGGTCGAGCTTGCCGGCCGAGGGCAGGCATTCGTAGTCGATGCCGGCCTCGCGCACCTTGCGCGAGATCGGCGTGTCGTCGGTGTTCCAGAGGTTGATGATGCGGGCGTGCCAGTCGCTGCCGCGCAGCGCGAGGCATTCGTTGATCACGGTCTTCTCGGGGCCGAACACGTCGTCGGCGCTGATGATGTGGATGAGGGTCTTCACACGGTCTCCAGGACGCCGAAGCGCAGGCCGGCTGCGCGGGCGTTGTCCAGCAAGCGCGGCAGGGCCTGCGCGGTCACCGGGGTGTCGTCATGGAACAGCAGGATGTCGCCGTCCGTCAGGGCTTGCGGCGTGACGCGCGCTTCGAGTTCGCTGGCCTGTTGAATGAACGAGTCGCGGGTCTCGAACGACCACATCACGATCTTCACGCGGTTCAGCAGGCACCAGCCGATGCGCAGCACCGACAGCTCGCCGTACGCCGGCCGGTAGCTGCGCAGCCGCACGCCGAAGCGCGCGGCCACCGCGCGCATGCGGCGCAGGTCGTCGAGCTGCTCGCGCCAGCTCATGTCGCTGCAGTGCCGGTGCGTGAAGCCGTGCAGCGCGATCGCATGGCCGCGCTCGCGCACCTCGGCCACCAGCGCCGGGTGGCGCTCCATCTCCTGCCCGATCATGAAGAAGGTGGCCTTCACGCCGCCGCGCTCGAGCGCATCGAGCACCTGCGGCGTGACGACCGGGTGCGGGCCGTCGTCGAAGCTCAGGTACAGGCCCGGCGCATCGCCGCGGTAGCGCAGCACCGGGCTCAGCAGCTTGCGCAGCAGCGCCTTGATGATCACCGCAGGCCTCCGGCATAGATCTGCAGGTAGCGCTGGGCGGTGCTTTCGAGCGAGAAGGCATCGCGCTGGCGTTGCGTGGCGGCGCGGCCGAGCGTGGCACGGCGGCTCGCGTCCTGCAGCAGCGTCAGCATCGCGTCGGCGAACGCGGCCTCGTCGCCATCGGGCACGAGCAGGCCGCTCTCGCCTTGCAGCACGGTCTCGGGGATGCCGCCGACCTGGGTGCCGACGACCGGCAGCCCGGCGCGCATCGCCTCGAGGATCGCGATCGACACGCCTTCGTAGTGCGACGACATCAGGAACACGTCGGCGGCCGCGAGCAGCTCGGCCACGTCGTTGCGGAAGCCGAGGAACTCGACGCGAGACGCCACGCCGAGCGAGGCGGCCAGCGCCTCGAGGGCGGGGCGGTCGGGGCCGTCGCCGACCAGCTGCAGCCGTGCATCGGGCCGCGAAGCCGCGACGCGCGCGAACGCACGAATCATCATCGCGTGGTTCTTCACCGCCGCCATGCGCCCGACGGTGATGAAGGTGGTGCCGCGGCGCTCGCCCTGCAGCGAGACGCGTTCGTCGATGCCGTTGTGCACCGTCTCGACGCGGCGCGCATCGATGCCGATGTTCTCGACGACGTAGCTCTGGATCGAATGCGAGACCGTCACGATGCGCTGGTGCCAGCGCGCCGCGAAGCGTTCCAGGCGATGGCGCAGCGCGAGCTTCAGGCGCGGGATGAACCGGCGGCCGTAGTCCTGGTAGTTGCCGTGCACCGTGTGGACGAGCGGCACGCCGGCGAGCCGGGCGGCGAGCGCCGATTCGAGGTAGACGCCCCACAGGTGCGAATGCATCACGTCGAAGCCCTGCTCGCGCACCAGGCGTGCGAGGCGCCACGGCACGGTCAGGTCGTTGCCTTCGCCCTTGCCGAGCGAGAACACCTGCACGCCGTCGCCCAGGCGCTGGGCCAGTTCGCCGCTGTGCTTCACGCAGCAGACGGCGGGCTGGCAACGGCCCTTGGTGGCGGCGACGAGGTCGACGACGACCTTCTCGGCGCCGCCGAAGTCCAGCGTTTCGATGACGTGCAGGACCTTCATGGTCCGCTGGCCGTCAGCATCCGTTCGCCCTGAGCTTGTCGAAGGGTCGGACTGAGCCTGTCGAAGGCCGGTTGACGCTGCACCGGCTCCTGTGCCGTGCTGCGGCAACAACCCTTCGACACGGGCCCTCGACAAGCTCGGTCCCTGCTCAGGGCGAACGGTTGATCGGCTCATGCTGCCACCTCTTCCCGCAGCGAAGACGACTTCACCGCTTCGTTCCGACACAGCCGCTCGATCTGCTGGTACATCTCCCAGGCCGTCACGTAGTGCAGCGAGAACCCCGGCCGGTCGCGGAAGCGCTTTTCSAGTTCGGTCCACATGCGCTGCATGCCGCCGTCGAGCAAGGCCCCCGCGGTGCGTTCCTCGGCCCCGTGCGTGTGCACCTTGATGAACAAGTGGTTCTCCGCGCCCTCGATGCCGATGGCCGCCTGCTCCCACAGCGCGATGCGCGCCGCCGTCGGCAAGGCATCGGCCGAGATCTCGCTCGATTCGATGCGCGGCATGATGCCGGCCTTGCGGTCGCTCCAGTTCAGTGCCAGCGGGCCCTGCACCATCAACAACTCCTTGCCCTGCAGCCACTCGCCCACGCGCGCGTCGCGGCCATGGTCGTGCGATTTGCAGCAGCCCGCTTCGCCATGCGCGAAGTAGATCGAGTTGATCTTGCTCGTCTGCGTGTCGCTCGGTGCCGACGGCAGCGTCATGTCCATGCGGCAACCGGTCTCGTGCAGCACGTCGAGCTCGTTGTTCACGCCGCACCAGCGGCCGTCCGGGCGCGAGTTGTCCAGCGCCCAGTTGCCATGGATGAAGGCGTACAGCACCTGGCCCGTCACCGGGTCCCTGCGCAGCAGGCCATGCCGCTCGTTCAGCAGGCTGGTGAACCCGGTCAGCGTCCTGCGCAGGTTCTCGGCCGTGTCGTTGTCGTGGTGCAGGTGCACCTCCACGTCGCCGAAACCGCGCTTGCACAGGTCGGCCAGCTGGTCGAGGATCACCTCGTCGTACTCCTCCTCGGGGTAGAAGAACGAATGCTGCGGATGCCGGCCGTTGCTGTCGGTGTGCTCCGACGCGATCTTCGGGTAGCGGTCCATCCAGCGGTCGACGCGCGTGCGCGCCGTCGCAAGATCGGGCTTGTGCCAGAACGGCTCGTAGTGATCGGCGAAGCAGAAGTGCACATGCGTATGCGGCGCGCTGCGCCCGCGCAGCCTTCGCGGCCACTGCTTCAGGTAGCTCGTGATCCACAGATCCATGTGGCGCGAACGCAGCAGGCGCCAGAACACGCCGGCACCGCCCGCAACGAGGATGAGCAGGAGGATCGCGACGATCATCGTTGTGCCTTTCGCCAGCTCGTGCCCTGCCTGCCGGTCACGAAACGCACGAAGCCCAGCAGCGCAGCCAGGTTCATCGTGCAGAAATAGAACGGCACGTACAGCGCCGTCGGCAGCGGCCCGCGGCGCAGGCGCCGCCAGCCGGCCCACGCGGTGCCGTAGAACAGCAGCTGCAAGGCCACCAGCACCTGGTACGCGACGACGCCGTTCGCCGCCAGCCACAGCGAGCCGATCGCGATCGCCACCAGGAACAGCGGCACCAGGTAGCGCAGCACCTTGTGCGACAGGTACGCGAGCGCGAACCACGACAGCGGCGGCAGCAGCCGGCGCCATTGCTGCGCGATGGTCTGGAAGCCGCCCGCCACCATGCGCACCTTCACGAAGAAGTCGTCCTCGATGCGGATCGACGCGTACTCGGTCGAGCGCGCCGCCGGCTCGTACAGGATGCGCTTGCGCTGGTCGACGATGTCGAAGGTGATCTGCGCGTCATCATTGATGATGTGCTCGGCGATCGGCCGCCACAGCCCCCGGCGCATCGCGAAGATCTCGCCGTCGGCATTGGTGATCGAGCCGATCCGCCCCTCGGCCAGCTTGATCGCCGATTCATAGCGCCAGTACAGGCCGTCGCCGACGCTGCTCTCGCGGTCGCCGGCCTCGCGGATCTGCTTGACGCCGCACACACCGCCCACCGCCGGGTCGGCGAAGTGCCGCACCAGCGCCTTCAGCGCATCGCGGTTGAAATCGTTGTTGGCGTCGGAGAACACCACGATCTCGCCGGTGGCGGCCGCGACACCGCGGTTCAGCGCCGCCGTCTTGCCGCGCCGCGGCGCCTGGTGCATCGAGACCGCGCCGCGATCGGCGTAGCGCGAGACGATCTGCGGCGTGCTGTCGCTCGAACCGTCGGACACGACGATCAGCTCGATCGGGTGCGGGTAGTCGAGCTCCAGCGAGTTGAGGATCTTGCCCTCGATCACGCGCTCCTCGTTGTACGCGGCGATCAGCAGCGTGACGCGCGGCCATTGGGTACCGTCCTCGGTCGGATATTCGGCCGCAGCACCGCGCCCGCGCCAGCGCGCGATCAGCAGCACCAGCGCCGGGTACACCGCGTAGTGATAGAGCACCGCAGCGATGCTCAGCAGGACGATCAGTTTCATCACGAAGCCATTCTCGAATTCTTCAACCCAGCGGCCGCACCGCCGCACGCTGCGCCGGCGCGGGCGGCAGCACGCTGGCCAGTGCCGCCGGCGCCGGCGAGCGCACCAGCAGCTCGATGCAGCTCTCGATCAACGCGTTCAGCTCGGCACTGGCCTGCGTGGACCACTGGCCGTGCCAGCGGCAGCCGATGTGGTGCACGACGACCAGCGCCCGCAGCACCGGCACCAGCCGCTCCGGCAGCCGCGTCGCCCGCCAGTAGTCGGCCTCGACGGCCAGCTCGTTCGGGCTCACGCGGCCGGTCAGCAGCGCGCGCGCGGCCTGCAGCCAGCTCTCGCCGCCCAGCATGCGGTTGTACGTCAACAGGTAGGCCATGTCGATGTAGGGCAGGCCGCACAGCATCGCATGTTCCCAGTCGATCACGCCGGTGATCTCGCAGGTCTGCGGGTCGTACATCACGTTCTCGATCTTGAAGTCGCCGTGGCTGCAGACGTCCAGCCACACATGGCCGAGTACGTGCTCGCGCATGTGCCGCCCGAGCCGCCGCAGCGCCGGCTCGGCGTGCGGGTTGCGCAGCACCGCCGAATCGAAGATCGGCTGCAGGCTGGTCTCCCAGGCCTCCTCGTCCATCACGCGCTTCACGCAGGTCACCTCGTGCAGCGCCAGCAGGAAGCGCTGCGCGGTGCGCGTCACGCGGTCGAGCCCCGGCACCAGCGCATCGGCGGTCACGCCGCGCATGTGCTGCAGCACGAAGCAGTCGTTGCCGTCGAGCTTGAAGCGGTCGAGCACGCGCGGCAGCAGCACGCCCAGGTGGGCCGGCAGCATCGCATGCAGGCGGCGCAGGCTCTCGGCCTCCTGCATGCGGCGCGACACCGCGAGCGGGTCGCGCGTGACGACGACGACGCGCGAGGTCTCGCGATCGGAATCCGGCCGGAAGGTCGCGATCACCTTGCCGCTCAGCAGCACCAGGTACTGCACCCAGTGGAACTGGCTGCCGCCGGCCTGCAGCGTCAGCGCGACCGCGTCGATCAGGCCGGGCTGCGCATCGCCGATCCAGCCGACCGCCGCCAGCGCCGGCGCGAACCAGCGCGCCGCGCGCGGGCCCCACAGCCACTGCTTGATGCGTTCGCGCGTGAGGCCCTGGTTCTTGGTCGGCAGGTAGCCGGTCGGTGCGATGGCCTCGCTCATGCCGGCGTATTCGTTGAGCAGCAGCGGATGCACGCGCGGCGAACGCACGCCGAGGCGGCGCAGCTGCGACGCCAGCGTGAACCACGGCGACGCGCTCGAGGCATGCAGCCGGCGCGCGAACCGGGCGCGGCTCAGCCCGAAGCGGTTCGGCGTGGCCAGCAGCACGAAGGCGCCGTCGCGCAGCAGCGGGCGCGCGTGGGTCAGCAGCCGGCCCAGGCCGCCGCGCACCTTGGCCAGCGCGCGGCCGCTCAGGTCGCTGACGATCAGGCCGTCGAAGGTGACGGCCTCGGCCCGGTGCAGGTCTTCGAGCGCGATCACCTCGACGTGCGTCCAGCCGTGTGCCCGCACGCGCTGCGCGAGCTCGTCGGCGCTGCGGCCGTCGGCGGCCAGCACGCGCACCCGCGCGCAGCGCTGTGCCAGCGCGGTGATGGCCGGGCCGCCGTCGTCGAGGCAGACGACCGCGCGGCCGCCCAGCGGCCCGACGAGCAGCTCCCAGCCCTCCTGCCAGGGCGGGGTGCTGTGCAGGTCGACCGGTTGCGGCACCGGTTGCGCGACCGATGGCGAGAAAGCCGATGAAGGGGCGGAGGCGGCCATCAGACGAAGATTCCGGGAAAGGTCATGCGGGCCATGAACAGGGGATGCGGGATGTAGCGCTCGACCGCGATGCGCTTGAGCGCGAAGCGGTCGGCGCAGCTCGGGTCGTTGACGCCGTCGATGTAGGCGAGCGCTGCACGGTAGCCGCATTCCTTCGCGATCGCGACGACGCGGTCGTTGAAGGTGTAGGTCTTGCCGACCGGGTAGGCGARCAGGTCGGCGCGCTGCCCGGTCTCGCGGCGGATCGTCTCGCGCGACTGCGACAGCTCGAAGCGCACGCGGTCTTCGGTCTGCATCGACAGCACCGGGTGCGTGACGGTGTGCGAGCCGAACTCGATGCCGTGCCGCGTCATCTCGCGCACCTGGTCCCAGTCCAGCGCCGAGGTGGGTGCCGCGTCGGCCGGCACGGCGTGGCGCGCGAGCAGCGCCTCCAGCTCCTGCAGCGCGTCGCGGCGGCGCTCGTCGGCCAGGCGCTTCAGCACCGACAGCAAGCGATCGGAGGCGGCACGGCGCGACGCGATGTCGCCGAGTTGCAGCGTCAGGTCGGCCAGCGGCAGCCGCAGCGGGCCGGCGGGCGCGCAGAACAGCAGCGTCGACACGCGGTCGAACCAGAACGGCTCGCGGCTGCCGATGTACTGCGTCGACAGGAAGATCGTCGCCGGCACGTTCATCTCGCGCAGCAGCGGGAAGGCGTGGGTGTAGTTGTCGAGGTGGCCGTCGTCGAAGGTGATCGCGACGCTGCGCGGCGGCAGCGCCTGGCCGCGCTCGATCACGTCCATCGCGTTCGACAGCCCGATCGGGTTCCAGCGCTCGCGCAGGAACGTGAGCTGGCGGCGGAACTCGGCCACGCTTGCGCTGACGAGCTCCGGGTCGGCCGCGAAGCGCGATTCGTCGGCCAGGTCCTGGATGCGGTGGTACGCGAGGATCGTCAGCCCGCTCGGCCCGCTGCGCAGGCGCGCGCGGGTCACCCCGGCCATGTCCAGCCACCTCGCGAGCATTGCCTGTTTGCCGCCCATGGTGTCCCCTCGCTCCGTGACCGCTAGTAGTACCCCATGATGAACACCTTGAAGGCCATGTAGTACGCGACCTGGAAGGCCACGATGAACATGAAGTCCTTGCGGGTGAATCCCACGGGTTGTGTGGTGAAGCGGCCCACTGCGGCCGTCATTCCCAGGAGGAAATACATGATCTCCGTCTCGAGCGAGACGAAGAGCGAGCTGATCAGGTAGCCCGACAGGCTCATCATCACCGCGAGCAGTGCCTGCTTCTCGGTCGGGTCGACCGTCTCGCGCAGCCGCACGATGATGTGCTTGAAGCCCATGTAGATGATCGCGATCCACAGGAACATGCCGGGGAAGCCGGTCTCGCCCATCGCCTCCAGCGCCGAGTTGTGCGCGACCAGCTTGCGGGTGTAGACGGCGAAGTTGCCCTTGCCGACGCCGAACAGCGGGCTCTCCTGCACCATCTGCAGGCCCATCGCCCACATCTCGACGCGGCCCTGCGCCGAGTTGTTGGCGTCCTTGGTCTCGGTCAGGTACGACGGCGCCGCGGCCAGCGCGATGCCACCGCAGGCCGCCGCGATCACCAGCTTGCCCAGGCTGATCCTGAAGCGCGAGACGATGAACATGCCGACCATCGCCGCGGTGGCCAGGATGCCGCCGCGCGAGCCGGTGTAGAAGGCCGCGAGCAACAGCGGGAAGGTCAGCCCGACGGCGGCGACCAGGCGCAGCCACAGCGCGTACGGGCTCACCATGTACTGGAACGCGAACGGCGCGGCGGCGGTGAACATCACGCAGAACACGCCCGGGCCGTCGAAGATGCCGATCCAGCGGATGCGCGACTTCAGGCCGATCGACGAGGCCGAGCCGTCGATCCACGCATAGCTCTGCCCCGCCCAGCCGATGCCCTCGGGGTTGTTCATGTGCTGGATGCCCTCGATCGCGATCAGCAGCGCGAGCGCGATCAGCGCATAGCCGGTGCGCTTCAGGTCGGTCACGTCGCTGATGGTCGCGCTGACGAGGCGGTACACCAGGAACAGCTTCGCGTAATAGACGAGGTAGAACTGGCCGATGTCGGTGAGCCCGGCGACCATCACGCTGAGGAAGATCCACACGTACATCAGCAGGAAGAAATAGTCCTGCGTGCGCAAGCGGAACACCTCGCCGAGCCGGCCGCGCGACGCGAGCACCAGGATCCACATCGGGTAGACGATGTAATCGACGCGCAGCCCGAGCAGCGGCGACCACCACAGCTGCGGCGCGACGAGCAGGCTGCCGAGGAACAGCCAGATCGGGAGGACGGCGAAGCTCATGCCGCCGCCCCGGAAGGCCTGCCGAGCCGCTGCATCAGCTTCGCGCGCGCCGCGGCCAGCTCGGCCGGCTCGATCACGCGCGTCGCGACGATGCCGACCAGGAACGCGGCGCCGAGCACGAAGCGCAGCGGCAGGCTCCACAGCAGCGGCAGCTGGTCGGCCGCCTGGCCGGCGATCGCGACGGCGACCACCAGCGCGAGCAGCATGGCGAGCTTGCGCCATTCATAGTGCACCGGGAAGTGGCGCTGGCTGATGCGGTCGGTCATCACCAGCGAGACGATCGAGACGCCGAGCACCGTCAGGCAGGCGCCGAGGATGCCGAAAGCCCAGATCAGCGGCACGCCCAGCGCCAGCCCGACGAGGCAGGCGGCGAGCGCGATGTGGAAGATGCTGCTCGACTTCTTCTGGTAGTAGATGCCGGTCTGCAGCGGGTAGGTCAGCACCTGCAGCACCGCGGCCAGCACCAGCCACGGCAGGTAGCGCGCGGCGCTCCAGTAGGCGGGTGCGGCGATCAGGCGCAGCGCGTCGCCRGCGAACAGCACGATGGCCAGTCCGATCAGCGACAGGATCACGGCCAGGTAGCGCACCACCTGGGCCTGGATGATGCCGGCGTCGTCGCGCTCCATGATCGTGAAGCGGAAGGCACCGTAGGCCCGGTTGATCGGCTCGCCGACCAGGTCGGACGCGAGCTTCGACAGCTTCAGTGCGAGCGCATAGATGCCCAGCGCCTCCAGCGACACCAGCGACTGCAGCAGGAAGCGGTCGGCGGTGCCCGCGACGATGCCCACCATCGTGGTCCACAGCAGCGGCAGGCTGTAGCGCAGCACCGGCATCAGCTTGGCCCATTCGAAGCGCAGCCCGCACTCGCGCAGCGTCACCCACGACAGCACCGCGAAGCCGAGCGCGACGGTCAGGCAGTTGCCGGCCATCACGCCCTCGACGCCGGCGTTGAAGTGCATCAGCGCGATCGAGTTGGCGATCACCTGCACCACCAGCTTCACGAACGAGACGACGATGAACAGCATCGAGCGCTCGACCGCGCGCACGTAGGCGAGGCCGACCTGCGAGGCGAGCTCGAACACGATGGTGGCGAGCATCCACTGGAAGGCCCGGCCGAGCGACTGGCCGTTGAACAGCCAGGCGGCGATCGGGTTGGCGAACAGCGAGACCACCAGCACGCCGATGATCGAGATGACCAGCGAGGCCATCAGGTTGGTGCTGACCACCGAGCGGCGGTCGGCCGCGTCCTTGTAGTCGAAGTAGAAGCGCAGCGTGGCATGGGCGATGCCGACGCCCAGCACGCCCGACACGACGGTGGACACCAGGTACAGCGTCTCCAGCGTGCCGTACTCGGCCGGCGACAGCAGCCGGGTGTAGATCGGCAGCAGCAGGAAGGCGCCGACGCGGTTCAGCGCATTCCCGATGGCATAGATGCCCGAGTGCTTGAAGAAGCGGCCGACTTCCCTGGAGGTGGAGGACATGGGGAACGGCTCAGGTGGCGACGGCCGCGTGCACGGCGGGCGCGGCGGCCTGCGGCATCGGCACCCGCTTGCTCCAGCGGATGGCCGGCAGCTCGACGGCGCGCCAGAGGATCCACGCGGCGATGACGCTCGCGGCGATGCCGCAGGCCATGTACAGCAGGCCCAATGGCACGGACGGGTGGTCGCCGAACAGCTTCTTCAGCACCGAGATCGTGCTCCAGCCGACGATCGGGTGCATCAGGTACAGGCTGTACGACAGCTTGCCGAGGAACTGGTGGACGGTGCCGCTCAGCCAGCCGCGTGCCGCCACCCAGCGCCGGGACAGCACGATCACGAGGGCGGCCAGCACCGGCGCGAGGTGGGGCAGCGACGGTGCGCTGCCGAACACCACGGCGAGCTCGATGCCGACCAGCGCCCACCACCAGCGCCACGACAGGTCGCCGAACACGCACCAGCAGGTCAGTGCGCCCAGCCCGAACATGTGCCAGTAGCGCACGAACAGGCCGTCGACCGGCAGCTTGATCTGGCCGACCGCCAGCACCAGCGACAACGCGGTCAGCGCGGCGATCGCGAGGATCGGGCGGCTGCGCGGCTGTGCCGGGTCGTGCGCGGCGGTCAGCACCAGCACCAGCACGAGGTAGAACTGCAGCTCGATGCACAGCGTCCAGAACACCGCCGAGATGCTGCCGTAGCCGAGGATGTCCTGCAGGTAGAACAGGTGCGAGGCGATCTGCGCGGCGGAGAACTGGCCGCGGCCGGCGAGTTCGGCGAACAGCAGCGCCGACAGCTTGGCCATCGCGATGCACAGCACGATGGTGGCCCAGTACGGCGGATCGAGCCGCACCGAGCGGCGCAGCGCGAACATCGCGACGTAGCGGCCCGACAGCGGCGCATCGCGCAGGCTCATCGAGATCACGAAGCCGCTCAGCACGAAGAACACGTTGACGCCGGTGGCGCCGAAGCTGCCGATCAGCGCGTGCAGCCAGTCGGGCGTGAAGGGGCGCAGCAGCGTCTCGGTGTTGAGGTAGAGGTGGTACAGCACCACCAGCATCGCCGCGACGCCGCGCAGGCCGTCGACCGTCAGGTTGCGCGGGGGCAACGAGGCGGGGGTGGCGGTGGCGTCGGGTCGGGTCATGCGGGGTCGGGTGCGGGCAGTTCGGCGGGGTCCGGGAGCGTCCCGCCGAGGGAAAAGGCGTCGCATTGCACCATAGGCATCTGGCAGAAAACACCACCCGGGCAGGGGGGCGTCCCTCGGGCAGGGGGGCGGTGCCCGAGGGGAAAAGACACGCGCGAAGTGTGACTTTGTCCATAATCTGCCGATGCTTCCGCGCCCGGTTCACCGCTCGCCCCGCGCCATCCCGGCGCGCCGTGCGGTGCTGTTGCGGCTGGCGTCGATCGCCGCGCTGTCAGCCGCGCCGGCGGGGGCCCGCGCGGCCACCGACCCGTTCGTCACCTGGATGCAGATGCTGCACGACCAGTGGGCGGTGCCGGCCTACGAGGCGCTCGACCGCAGTGCGGCCGCTCTGGTGGCGGTGCTCGAGGCGGCGATGGCGGCCGGCGGCCAGCCGACGCCGGCCCAGCTGAAGGAGAGCCAGGCGCTGTGGCTGCAGGCGATGCTCAGCTGGCGCCGCCTGGAGGCGCTGCAGATGGGGCCRACGCTCGCGCGGCGCAGCTCGAAGGCGATCGATTTCTGGCCGACCCGGCCGAAGGTGATCCAGCAGGCGGCCACCGTCACCGCGACCGCGCCGATGACCGGCCCGGCGGCGAGCGACGCGATGGAGCGCTGGGGCACGGCGGTGCGGGGCCTGCCGGCGCTGGAGTGGCTGCTGTTCCCGGCCGGCACCGAGCCGCAGGCGCCGGTGCTGCGCAGCCCGGCGCTGTGCCGCTACACGCTGCGCATCGCGATGGCGCTGAAGGAGGAGGTGGGCCTGCTGCTGGCCGGCTGGCGCACCGAGGCCGACCGCTGGCGCTCGGCGACGCCGCCCGACGTGCCGGCGGCGAAGAAGCTGATCCTGAACCTGCTGGTCGGCAGTGTCGAGCTGCTGCGCGGCAAGAAGCTCGAGAAGGCGGCCCGCGCGCAGGCGCTGCAGGTGCCGGGGCAGCGCGACGCGCTGGAGAACTTCGACAGCATGCGCACGAAGCACACGCGCGAGTTCCTGCTGGCGCATGTCGATGGCGTCGCACAGCTGCTGCTCGGGCAGACGCCGGGCCTCGCCTACACCCAGGGCGGGCCGCGCTGGGGGCTGGACGACGTGCTGGCCGAGCAGGGCCTCGCGAAGCCGCACGGGCCGGCGCTGCGGCGCGCGGTGACCGCGGTGCGGCAATCCATCGCGGCGCTGCCGGTCGATGCCGCCACCTGGACGCCGGCGCGCATCGCCGCACCGGTGAAGGCGCTGGTCGCGCTGCGCGCGGTGATCGACCCGCCGATCGCGACGGCGTGGAAGGTGACGATCGAGTTCACCGATGCGGACGGGGATTGACGCGGCTCAGCTTGCGTTGAGATGCGAGTCGGGTGGTGACCACTGATCCAGTTGCGACCTCAGCTGCCCAAGCAGCTCACCGTTGAACTCATTGGTTTGGGCAAGTCCAATACTGCGCCTCAATCCAACGATGTCCTCCTGGAGAACGGTCGATGGAACTTTATTGATCATGGTCGCGACCTTGGTGATCAGTTCGACCTGCCGCGAACTGGTGGGTTCCTTGAGGTGCTCGAGATCCTTCGGAGTCAACGAGGCTTGACGCTTGATGATTTCCCCGATTGCCCCGTTGCAGGCGGCCTTCCAGTTGGGGTGCTCGAAGATCCAGAGCATGCAAGCCATTCTGCAGGCGTCAATCGGGGCGGCCGAGATGATCTTGTCAAAGCGATCTGGGAAGCCACCAAGAAATTGCGTTGCCCGGATCATCGTCTCCAGCTGAGGTCTTTCGGGTTCATCAATCGCCAGCATTCGATGCCTGACGTCGT
The DNA here is from genome assembly GCF_056402735.1 of Rhizobacter sp. P3_C12. Classification (NCBI taxonomy): domain Bacteria; kingdom Pseudomonadati; phylum Pseudomonadota; class Betaproteobacteria; order Burkholderiales; family Sphaerotilaceae; genus Rhizobacter; species Rhizobacter sp. P3_C12. Next base: position 4,467 of record NZ_JBFUGW010000028.1, on the reverse strand, counting down.
TTGCCACGTCGGCGATGCGGGTTCGGCCAGGTTCCTTGTCGAACAGGGTGAGTGCAGCCCGGATGTCGCACCTGCCGTGGAATGCGTCTGGATCGTGCTCGATGAAATGCTGGATCACCGAGAGCAGCGAATCGGGCACGTCGCCCTCGAGAGCCGCAGTCGTTGCCTGGGGCTCGTCGAACAGAAGAAATTGCCACACCGCTTCGGCTTTTGATGCAAGTCCGGCCGCTTCCGCAGTCGCGGCATAGCTCATCAACTGTTCGGGATCAGTCTTGATGCTTCCGTCAACGACGGCGAGCTTCAACCTGGAGGTGGTGGGCTCCGTCACGAACTCGAAGTTGGAACCCGGGCTTTGCAACCGGAACTCCGCCATGCTGGCCCGATCGGAGGGAGATTCGATCTCCGCAGGCCATTCTTCCAATGAAAGCTCCGGGCGTGTGAGGTGTTCGGAACACGTGTCGCGTGCACTTTGCCGCTGCGGACCGAACTGCCGCTCATTCTGTGCGGGCAGACCTGTCGTCTCAGGCGTTCTGCGAGGCGAAGAGGTTCCCGAAGTGGCGAGTCGTGGCAGCATGATCGACAGAGTGGTGTTGAAGATGTGCGTGAGTAACCCTCCCCGGGTGGATCGTTCAATGACATTTGACAACGGGGTCAGTTGGTTCAATATCCAGCCTCTGGTTGACGAACCGCCGTCAGGAGCCGCACATGACGACCCTCACGACCCCGCGCTTCGAGCAGCGCGCCGAGCAGCCCTGCATGTTCATCCGCACCGACGTGCGGATGGGCGAGATCGAGTCGAAGGTGGTGCCGCTGATCCCGCAGCTGTTCGAGTGGCTGCAGGCGCACGACGTGCCGCCGGCCGGCCCGCTGTTCTTCCGCTACAACGTGATCGACATGAACGGTCGGATGGAGATCGACGTCGGCACCCTCGTCGGCAAGCCGGCCACGGGCGATGCGCGGGTGCAATCGGGCACCGTGGCTGCCGGCAGCTACGTGACGATGCGCCACACCGGCCATCCCGAGGAGCTGATGCCGGCCACCGCCTACCTGCTCGCGTGGGGCCAGCAGCACCAGGTGGCGTGGCGCAAGCAGGCGCGCGGCAGCAGCGCCGAGGCGTGGGACGGACGCTACGAGTTCTACCTCGACGGGCCCGACACCGAGCCCGACATGTCGAAGTGGCGCACCGACCTGGTGTTCGCTGCCGAGCCGCGCTGAATCCGTCGCCCCGCGCTCAATCGCCGGATTCCCACTCGATCCGCGCCCCGAGCGCGCACAGGTTCTCGACGAACTGCGGGTGCGCGCGCCGGATCGGCCCGGCATTGCGGATCACCGAGCGGCCGGGGATGCTGGCCGCCAGCATCAGCAGCGCGATCGCGACGCGGATGATGTACGGGCTCTCGACCTCGGCCGGCGACAGCGGCTTGCCGCCGAAGGTGACGATGCGGTGCGGGTCGGACTGGAACGCGTGCGCGCCGAACTTCGACAGCTCCGAGGTCCAGCCGAGCGCGCCGTCGTAGACCTTGTTCCAGAACATCACGCTGCCCTGCGCGCGCGTGCCGAGCGCGATGAAGATCGGCAGCAGGTCGACCGGCAGGTAGGGCCAGGGCGCAGCCTCGATCTTCGGCAGCATGTTCTGCGTGAACGGCTCGGCCACGCGCAGCGGGCCGTCGACGACGGTGCGCGACCAGCCGCCCTCGTGCCGCACCTGCACGCCCAGCTTCGCGAACGTGCGGTCGATCAGCGGGAACTGGTGCGCCGCGGTGTTGCGCACGCGCACGTCGCCGCCGGTGATCGCGCCGAGCGCGAGGAAGGTCACCACCTCGTGGAAGTCGTCGGCGAAGCTGTAGTCGGTGCCGCCGAGCGCGTCGACGCCGTGGATCGTCAGCCGCGAGGTGCCGCAGCCCTCGATGCGCGCGCCGAGCTGGCGCATGAACTCGCAGAACTCCTGCACGTGCGGCTCGGAGGCCGCGTTCATCAGCGTCGCGCTGCCTTCGGCGAGCGCCGCGCACAGCACGAAGTTCTCGGTGGTGGTGACCGACGCGTAGTCGAGCCAGTGGTCGGCCGCGCGCAGCGGGCCGTCGCTGCGCACGATCAGCGCATCAGGCCGGCGCTCGACGCGCGCGCCGAAGCGCTGCAGCACCTCGACGTGCGGATCGATCTCGCGCACGCCCAGCGTGCAGCCCTGCACGTCGCTCTCGATGCGGGCGACGCCGAAGCGCGCCAGCAGCGGCGGCACCAGCATGATCGACGAGCGCATCTCCTGCGGCAGGCGGTGCACGGTCTCGTCGAAGTTCGTGCTGCGGTGGTGCAGGTCGAGCAGGCCGGTCTTGAAGTCGACCTCGACGCGGCTGCCGAGCGAGCGGAACACGTCGAGGATCTTGCGCACGTCGGTGATGTCGGGCACGCGGCGCAGGCGCACCGGCTGCCGCGTCAGCAGCGTGGCACACAGGATCGGCAGCACCGCGTTCTTGTTGGCCGACGGGACGAGGCGGCCCGCAAGAGGCTGGCCGCCGTGGACGATGAGGTGGGACATGGACAGTGCGCGAGGCGCGCGGTGGTGGGCACCGGCGCACTGTCCGCGGCGTCGTCGAACGCCGCATGAAGCCTGTGTGAAGTGACGAGGGCCTGGTGTCAGCCTTCGTAGCCTTCGACCGTTTTCTCGTCGCGCACCTTGGCGCTGGCCGGGTCTTCGCCGAACTCGCGCTTGGCGCGCCGCTGCCGCAGCAGGTCCCAGCACTGGTCGAGCTGGTGCTCGATGTGGCGGATGCGCTCGGCGTTCTGGCCGGGCGCGGCCGTGCCGTCGCGCAGCTGCTGTTCTTCGTCGACGAGGGCGCTGATGTGATCGAGGATCGATTTGTCGCTCATGACAGCCCCTCGTCCGATGAGTACATCGGCCGATCCCCCGAGGGGATGCCGGCCGGCTTGGGAGCGGCCCGGCGCTCGGCCGGCTTCGCGTCGAACAGTAGCGGTCTCACGGTGTTTTCTCCTGCAGTGGCGGATGCGGCGCAGCGTACGCCGGAATCAGTAGCCGACGCTGTAGCGGTAGTTCTTGTAGCGCAGCACGGCCGACTTCAGCCGGATCTGCTCCAGGTGCACGTTGGGCGCGATGATGTCGCCCTCGTGGTAGAGCTGGCCGTTGACGATCAGCATGCGGCTCGCGCGGCTCGCCGAGTAGGTCGCGCCGCTGATGGCCAGCGTGGGCAGTTCGCGGCGCACGTCGGCCGGCAACTCGCTCACAGGCACGGCCGGCGTCTCGTCGACGGCCGGCGTGGTGGTGCGCGCGGGTTCCCGCTTCGCGGGCACGGGCTTGCGCTGCGGCTTCTCTGGCGCCGCGACCGGTTCCGGGATCGGCGCAGGAGCGGGGGCAGCAGCAGGAGCGGGGGCCATCGCGACGGGCGCCGGGGGAGGCGGTGCCGGCACYGGCTGCGGAGGCGGCGGTGCCGAGACGATCACCTCGATCGGCTTGTCGCGTCCGAACGCCATCCACGCGAACACGACGATCAGCGCCAGCCCGAGCAGCGACGCGACAAACCCCCAGCGCATGCCGCCGCGGCCGTCCGGCAGGTCGTCGTCATCGGCCGTGGCGGTGGCCGTCTGGGCATGCAGCCCGGGCACGCGGCCGCGCTCGCGCTCGGAATCGGCGCGTCGCAAGGCATCGAGGATGTAGGACATCGCAGTGCCTTTCAGGGGGTGAGGCCGGCGTCGGCCTGCAGGCGCGGCTCGTCGACGCCGGCGGCGCGGTTGAGCTGCATGAAGGTGGTCGGGCCGGCCACGCCGTCGGCGGTCAGGCCCCAGGCCACCTGGAAGCTCGCGAGGCGCGCCTTCAGTGCCGCGTTGAACGGCTGCGCGGTGGCTGGTGCGCTCGCACCGTCGGCACGCGCGACCAGCCCGGCCAGCGCATCGACCGCCGGCCCGCTGTGGCCTTCGTTCAACGCCGACTGGTAGCCCGCGGGGGCGCGCCAGAAGGTGGCGAAGTCGCCGCGCCACACCTTGGCCAGCGACAGCAGCGACACCGTCTGCGAGACACCGCCGGCGCGCAGCGTGGCGGTCTGCGGCGTGAGGCCGGTCAGCAGCACGAACACCGATTGGCCGGCGTCGTCGCGCAGCAGCAGGATGCCCGGCCGGCTCAGCTGGCGGATCAGCGCCAGCGTCGCCACCGTGCGGAAGCACAGCAGGYTCTGTTGCTGCGCGCTGGCGCAGGGGTCGGCCAGGTCGGCGGCGAGCTTCCAGGCCGGGGCCAGCTCGCGCCAGGCCTCTTTCTCGGTGCGCCAGGCGGTCTTCAGGCCGTCGCGCAGGTCGAGGGACACCGCGCTGGCCGGCGGCGCGGCCGGGGTCGCGGCCGATGCGGCGGCCACCGAGGGCCGAGCCTTGTCGGGTGAACTGGCTGCCGATGCCGGAAACTGCGACGCCTGCGCGTCCGGGTTGCCGCCGAAAGGCCGACCGAGCCGCCCGTCGACCGCCCATGCC